>JBATYN010000431.1:0-5224 GCA_049674125.1 Pseudolabrys sp.
GCGTACGATGCGCCGTTTCGAAGCGGCCAACGAAATGTCGAAATTGCTTACGGCCGGCTAGCGCAAAATCCGCCGCTGGCGACAACCGCGTGCACGAGGCAGCGCTGGAATTGTTGGCAAAGACATAACGCGCGCCATTCTGTCGCTTTCGCTCGGTCGCCCGGGACGACAAAGATTATTTAATAACGCGGCGTTCCGGGCACGAATGCGTCGAATACCGCCCAGAATTGTCCCCGATAATGATCCTGTTCCTGAAGGATCTCGTGCTTGGCGCCTGCAAGGATCAGGTGGCGGCCAGCGAGCAGATTATGCCCAAACGTCTCGATGGCCGGCGTGGAGACGACTTCGTCGCGACCAGCCGCGATCATCAGGATCGGCTGGCGAATGCTGGCCGAATAGGCTGGATCGCCGAACTGTTTCATCTGACGCAGCGCTACGTCTGCCCAGGCCACAGTCGGCGCTCCCAAGCCGAGCGCTGGCTCCTGTTCCAGCACAGCGGCGTTGCGCGCGTAGCGCACCGGATCCGAAGTGAGAACATTGCCGATGAAACTTTCGGAGCCGGTCACGGCAGAGTCGCCGGACGGCACATAGGCACCTCCGCGTCCGATCATTCTCATAAGCCGCGCGATCGGCCCGGCGACGCGCGTGAGACGGCCGGTTGGCAACGCAATCATCGGAGCCGACAGCACGATGCGCTCAAACCAGCGGCTACCGTCGTGGGAGGCACGCAGCGCTACGGCCGCGCCCATGGAATGCGCCAGCGCGAAAAATGGCGGCGGGCAATCAGGAAGCACCACCTGCTCCATCACCGCTTCAAGATCGGTGATGTAATTTGAAAAATTCCGCACATAGCCTTTGTGGCGGTCGGACAATGCGCGGTCCGAAAGGCCCTGGCCACGCCAATCAAACGTTGCCACGGCAAATCCGCGCCCACGCAGATCGCGCACCGTTTCGAAATATTTCTCGATGAACTCGGCACGGCCCTGCAACACGACCACGGTGCCTTTGCGGCCGGGTGGTGGAGCCCAACGGGCAAAACGCAGTTCCACCCCATCCGGGGTCTTGATCGCACCGGCGACGACATCGTCGGGCACCGGATTTGCGGGGATTGAGACGAGTTTCATAATGCAGGGAGAGTAAGCCGTGCCGGCGCTTGGGGCTTATAGCAGGGTGGCGCGTGCGCTCAATCACAAGCGCAGTCTTGTCTAAAACTATAGTGTTTTCATAGTTTTACGCCTAGCGGAGACAGGTCTTGCAGGCTTGAATCCTGCTCCCATATCAGGGCTGCGCAGGCCAATGACGGCTGCGCACGGTTTGGTCTGGCCATTCGGCGGACCGCCGCATGTCGCTCAACAATGGAGGATATGCCATGCGAACTTTCGATCTTGCTCCCCTTTACCGTTCCACAGTCGGATTCGACCGGCTGTTTTCAATGCTGGATGGATTTGAATCCGCTCCAGGTTATCCGCCGTACAATATCGAACGCACCGGTGAGAACGATTACCGCGTCACTGTCGCGGTTGCCGGGTTCGGCGAGAACGAGCTTTCGATCGAGGCGAAAGAAAACACGCTGACGATCAAGGGCTCTAAACAGGCCAAGGAAGAGCAGAACGGCGACGTCCTTTACCAGGGCATCGCAGCGCGCGCTTTTGAGCGCGTATTCCAGCTCGCCGATCATGTGCAGGTCAAGAACGCGAGCCTCGAGAACGGGTTGCTGCACGTCGATCTCGTGCGTGAAATCCCCGAGGCCAAGAAGCCGCGCCAGATCCCGATCGGCAACGGCAATGCCAAGGCCCAGGTGGTCAACACCAAAGCCGCCGCATAACCTGAAAGCACATTGCGAGACGAAAGCGCCCCGGACATCCGGGGCGCTTTCGTCTCAAGGGTTGGGTGCCAGGCACAAAGGGCACAAAATGGCTGCCGCTTTACCAGCTTACCACCGCGCATTGCCCGCGTCCCCGACCACCCCGGAGCCGGTTCCGCGCAATGGCATTGCGCGGATGTCGCGTCCGTGGTCCTGTTCTTGCTTGCTTTAAGAGCGCCGCCGCAACAAAGCGAAACGTTTCGGCTATTCGGGCGTGGACCGGCCTTGTGCGACGGGGCAAAATTTGGCATGGTCTATTAGGACAGTAATGCTGTCCTAATGGCGGTGGCCTCGGTGGCGGCCTTTACAGGCGGGGCAGACATCGGTGGCGCCCAACGGGAGCAGCCACGGGCGGCGACGAGCCGGACAAGGCTGTCCTTCTTGAGATCAGCTACGCGTTGACCGCAGGCGTGTCGCTTGCGGACGACGCAGGTACGCCGGAGCATCAATTGTACCGGCGAGGCAGGATGAGATGAGCGAGGAAAAGCGCAGCGCAGGATTTGCCGGACGCGGTTCAACCGCAGATCCCGGCACGCCGCTCGCGCAGGGTCTGTACGATCCGGCGCTCGATAAGGATTCCTGTGGCGTCGGATTTATTGCTGACATCAAAGGCCGCAAGTCGCATCAGACCGTTGAAGATGGTCTGCGCATCCTCTGCAATCTCGAGCATCGCGGAGCAACCGGCGCCGATCCTCGCATGGGCGATGGTGCGGGCATCCTTGTGCAGATCCCGCACAAATTCTTCACCAAGAAAGCCGCCGATCTCGGATTCAAATTGCCGAAGGCGGGCGAATACGCAGTCGGATATCTGTTCATGCCGACCGATGCGAATTGGCGGCAAATCATCCGCGACATCTACGCCGAAGTGATCGCGCGCGAAGGATTGTCGTTGCTCGGGTGGCGCGATGTCCCAACCGACAACTCAACACTCGGTTACTCGGTCAAACCAACCGAACCGAAGCACATGCAGGTGTTCATCGGCCGCGGAAAGAAAAAGATTTCCGAGGACGAGTTCGAACGACGCCTTTACATCCTGCGCAAGTCGATCTCGAACGCGATCTATCGTCGCCGTGAGCGGCGCACGTCGGGCTATTACCCGGTGTCGATCTCCTGCCGCACGATTATCTACAAGGGCATGTTCCTCGCCGACCAGCTGGGAACCTACTACCCCGACCTGCACGATCCCGATTTCGAGAGCGCGCTTGCACTGGTGCACCAGCGTTTCTCGACCAATACATTCCCGACCTGGTCGCTGGCGCATCCTTACCGCTACATCGCGCACAATGGTGAAATCAACACGCTGCGCGGCAACGTCAATTGGATGGCGGCGCGGCAGGCGTCTGTGTCCTCGCCTTTGTTCGGCAAGGACATCAACAAGCTGTGGCCGATTTCCTACGAAGGCCAATCTGACACGGCCTGTTTCGACAACGCGCTCGAATTCCTCACGCAAGGCGGCTACTCGCTCGCGCATGCGATGATGATGATGATTCCGGAAGCCTGGGCGGGCAATCCGCTCATGGATGAGGAGCGGCGCGCCTTTTACGAATACAACGCCGCGTTGATGGAGCCGTGGGACGGACCGGCCGCGATTGCCTTCACGAATGGCCGGCAAATTGGTGCAACCCTCGATCGCAACGGGCTGCGCCCTGCGCGCTATTTGCTCACGCGCGACGACCGCATTGTGATGGCGTCGGAAATGGGCGTCCTGCCAATTCCGGAAAAGGACATCGTCAAAAAGTGGCGGTTGCAGCCGGGCAAAATGCTGCTCGTCGATCTCGACGAGGGCCGCCTCATTCCCGACGAGGAATTGAAGGCGACGCTGGCGAGAAGCCATCCCTACAAGGAGTGGCTCGCCCGTACACAGATCGTGCTCGAAGAGCTGCCCGGCACCGCCAACGAAGCACCGATTTCAAACCTGTCGCTGCTCGATCGACAGCAAACGTTCGGTTATACGCAGGAAGACCTGAAATTTCTGATGACGCCGATGGCGACCACCGGTGAAGAGGCGGTGGGCTCCATGGGCAACGACACGCCGATTTCGGCGCTGTCCGACAAGCCAAAACCGCTGTTCACTTACTTCAAGCAGAACTTCGCGCAGGTTACCAACCCGCCGATCGACCCGATCCGCGAGGAGCTGGTGATGAGTCTTGTCTCCATCATCGGCCCGCGTCCGAATCTCCTTGACCACGAAGGCATGTCGAATACCAAGCGCCTCGAAGTGCGTCAGCCAATTCTCACGAATGACGATCTCGAGAAGATCCGCTCGATTTCGGAGATGAGCGGCGACCACTTCAAGTCGCGCACGTTCGACATCACTTTCCCGTCCGAGCACGGTGCAGACGGCATGGGCTGGGCGCTCGACGAATTGTGCGAGCGGGCCGAGGAAGAAGTGCGCAACGGCTGCAACATCATCATCCTGTCCGATCGCAAAGCCGGCGCCGACCGTATTCCGATTCCGGCGTTGCTCGCGTGCGCTGCCGTGCACCACCATCTTATCCGCAACGGCTTGCGCACGTCTGTCGGCATGGTGGTAGAAACGGGAGAGCCGCGCGAAGTGCACCATTTCGCGTGCCTCGCCGGCTACGGCGCGGAAGCGATCAACCCCTATCTCGCCTTCGAGACGCTGATCGCCATGAAGGACGATCTTCCGCAAAAGCTCGAAGAAAAAGAGATCATCAAGCGCTACATCAAGTCGATCGATAAAGGATTGCTGAAGGTGATGTCCAAGATGGGCATCTCCACCTATCAGTCCTACTGCGGCGCACAGATCTTCGACGCGGTCGGCTTGCGGCAGGACTTCGTCGACAAATATTTCACCGGGACTCACACCCGCATCGAGGGTGTCGGCCTTGCCGAGATCGCCGAGGAGGCGGTGCGGCGCCATCGTGATGCTTTCAGCGATTCACCGATTTATCGCTCTATGCTCGACGTCGGCGGCGACTACGCCGTGCGCGTCCGCGGTGAAGATCATGTCTGGACCGCCGAGACTGTGTCACGGCTCCAGCACGCGGTGCGTGGCAATTCGCAGGACCACTACCGTGCATTTGCGCAAATCGTGAACGACCAGAACGAACGGCTGCTGACGATCCGTGGGCTTTTCCGAGTGAAAACGGCGGAAGACGACGGCCGCAAACCGGTCCCGCTCGATGAGGTTGAGCCGGCAAAGACCATTGTGCGGCGTTTCTCGACGGGCGCCATGTCGTTCGGCTCGATCTCGCGCGAGGCCCATACCACCCTGGCCATTGCCATGAACCGCATTGGCGGCAAGTCGAACACGGGCGAAGGCGGCGAGGAATCAGACCGATTCAAGCCGCTGCCGAACGGTGACTCGATGCGCTCGGCCATCAAGCAGGTTGCATC
>JBATYN010000432.1:0-22811 GCA_049674125.1 Pseudolabrys sp.
CCGGCGCCGGAAGGAGAACGCCGCGATGGCGCGCCGGGAGGCGCCCGCGTTCTCGAGAGGGAGCGCGGCACAAACGAACAATGGTTGCGCCACCCGGCGCGCCATCTCCCTCGCTCTTGGCGAGGGACAGGAAGACGGGCCTCCCCGGGGCCTCGGCAAAGAATACGGGTGGCGGAGCGTTGGCTGTTTGACAATTGAATCAACGATCTTGGCCCTCATCCTGAGGAGCCCGCCAAAGGCGGGCGTCTCGAAGGATGGGCGCAAGACCGAGCGGCCTCATGGTTCGAGACGCGCCGCATTGCGGCGCTCCTCACCATGAGGCGGGAAGTTTGGTAGCACACCACACTCCGCTCATTCCCGCGCAAGCGGGAATCCAGCACTGGGTCCCCGCTGGAGCCTGCGCTCGGGCCGGCGAAGCCGGACCCGGGTGCGGGGACGAACGAATGAGGGTGCGAGCCCTGGATAACGGGAAAACAGTCCAGCAACGATAGTGGAGATATAAGCGCGATCAGTTCCTGAACGGCCGCTTGTCACGCCGGCGGTCGCTGGCTGGCTGATAGGCAACGCGGCAGTGATAGGAGCAATAGGGCAGGTCGTTCGCTGTATCCCCGCCGCAGAAGAAGAAATCCGAACTGCCAGGGTCGCCCACCGGCCAGTGGCAGGTTTTCTCATTCAGCTGCAACAAAGTTTTGCGCTGCTCGACCGGAATTTCGATCAGCTCCGGTTCCGGCTCGACGTCGTAGTCGTAGGCGAGCGCGGTATTCCCGCGCATGGAGGCACGCGGCACGCGCATCATGTGGCCCGAAGAACGCGCCTTGCGCGGCCGTGGGGCTGACGAGGACGGGCTTTTGGCGCGGCCCGAGAGGCCGAGGCGGTGAACCTTACCAATCACGGCATTGCGGGTGATGCCGCCGAGCTCCGCCGCGATCTGGCTGGCGGACAGGCCGTCCGCCCATAATTTTTTCAGGAGCTCGACTCTCTCGTCCGTCCAGCTCATCGGATTTTCTCCTCAGGCTTCAAGGCCTTGGATGGAATCCAGCCCTGTCGTCGGACGCCTCATCAGGCGCCAGACGCTGTACGCGTCAGGGATGGACCAGAAATCGTTCGGTGGCACGAGATGTCGTACTACCTGACGAGAAAGCTACAATAGGCAGTGACTCTCCTGCAAGGTCTGGCAAGCCTCCGAGCGCAGCTACCAACAGGTTTTCCTTTAGAATCCGCGCTTGCGGCACAATTGAGTCAGATTCCCCGCCTTGGGCAGTGTTGACAGCGCGAGGCCCGGCAATAAAATGAAAAAAGTGCCGCCCGGCGAGGCGGCACATTTCTTTTCGGCGCGCGCATGATCCGAAAAGCAGTCACCGATATCCGGAAGAGGTCGTGCGCATAAGAAAGCGCATGATTCCGAAAAGTGGGAACCAGTTTTCGGACCGGATCATGCGCCAACGAATATGTTCGATGGAAGAAGCCGGCCGTGAGCTCGCATGTATTGCCAACCTATGCGCGGGTCGATCTCGCTTTCGAGCGGGGTGAGGGCGCTTGGCTATTCACGGCCGAGGGTGATCGATATCTCGATTTTACGTCAGGTGTTGCCGTCAATGCGCTTGGCCACGCGCATCCCCATTTGATCGAAGCGCTAGCCGAACAGGCGCACAAGGTCTGGCACGTCTCTAATCTCTATCGCATCCCTGAAGGTGAGAGGCTCGCCGACCGGTTGTGCGCGCTGAGTTTTGCCGACACGGTTTTTTTCCAGAATTCCGGCGCTGAGGCGATTGAATGCGCGATCAAGATGGCGAGAAAATACCAGTCGGCGTCCGGCAAGCCGGAACGATACCGCATCATCACCTTCGAAGGTGCGTTCCACGGCCGGACGCTCGCGGCCATCGCCGCGACGGGTAACAAGAAATATCTCGAAGGCTTCGGGCCTCCGGTCGATGGCTTCGACCAGGTGCCGTTCGCCGACCTCGAAGCGACCAAGAAGGCCATCGGCCCGCAGACTGCAGCGATCATGATCGAACCGGTCATGGGCGAAGGCGGCGTGCGGGTGGTGCCGCATACATTCTTGCGGGCGTTGCGCAAGCTCTGCGACGACAACGGCCTGTTATTGATCTTCGACGAAATCCAGACCGGCATTGGCCGCACCGGCGATATGTTTGCCTATCAGCACACCGGCGTAACGCCCGACATTATGACCATCGCCAAGGCGCTCGGTGGGGGCTTCCCGGTCGGTGCGTGCCTGGCGACGACAGAAGCCTCGAAAGGCATGACTGCCGGCACGCACGGTTCGACCTTCGGTGGCAATCCGCTGGCGATGGCGGTCGGCAACGCCGTGCTTGATGTGATTGCGGCCGATGGATTCCTCGACCGCATGAAGAACAATGCGCTGCTACTCAAACAGCGGCTGGCCGAACTCAAGGATCGCCACGCCTCGGTCCTCGCTGAAGTGCGCGGCGAAGGACTGCTGATCGGCCTGCGCATGATCCCGCAGGCCTCCGAAATGGTCGATGAATTGCGTGCCGAAAAGATGATCACCGTTGCCGCCGGCGACAATGTGGTGCGCCTGTTACCGCCGCTCATCATCGGCGAGAAGGAGATGGCCGAGGCAATCGGATGTATCGACCGCGCCTGCGCGCGGCTCGCCCAGACGCACGCGCGGGCAGCCAAGGTGGCGTCATGAGCGCAAACGGCGTCCGGCATTTCCTCGATCTCATCGACATCCCGAAGCCGGTGCTGGCCGGGCTGATCGATAAAAGCCGCGCCATGAAAGCGGAGCGCGTGCGGGGCCTTATCGTATCACCGCTCGCTGGCAAAACGCTGGCGATGGTGTTCGACAAGCCTTCGACCCGCACACGCGTGTCCTTCGATGTTGCCATGCGCCAGCTCGGCGGTGAGGCCATCCTGCTCACCGCGCAGGAAATGCAGCTGGGACGCGGCGAAACGCTCGCCGATACCGCGCGCGTTTTGTCGCGCTATGTCGACGCGATCATGATCCGCATTCTCGACCACGAGGCGGTGGCCGAACTCGCCCGACATGCCACAATTCCGGTGATCAACGGCCTGACGCGGCGGTCGCATCCCTGCCAGGTTCTGGCGGATGTCATGACATATGAGGAAAAGCGCGGGCCGATCCGCGGTCGTACCGTGGCTTGGAGCGGCGATTCCAATAACGTCCTGGCCAGCTGGATGCATGCGGCCGAACGCTTCGATTTCCAGCTGCGGGTCGCGACACCGGCCGAATTGCGACCAAAGAAATGGCTGATGGACTGGGTCAAATCATCTGGTGCCGCGATCATGGTCGGGGATGACCCGGAAGCCGCGGTCAAGGACGCCGACTGCGTCGTCACCGACACGTGGGTTTCGATGGGCGATCGAGACGGCAAGCACCGTCACAATGTGCTCAAGCGCTATCAGGTCAATGGTCGCCTGATGTCAAAAGCGAAGCCGGACGCTTTGTTCATGCACTGTCTGCCGGCCCACCGCGGCGAGGAAGTCACCGACGAAGTGATAGACGGGCCGCAATCCGTGGTGTTTGACGAGGCCGAAAATCGGCTGCATGCGCAAAAAGGGCTGCTCGCCTGGTGCCTGCACGCCGACGCCTGATCGTGCGGTGATATTTCACCGTCATGCTCCGGGGGCAAGCCCGGCCGTGACGAACGAGCGGTCGCCCTCGAAATTTCGCGTTTGCACTCTACATAGAGCCCATGACCGACCCTCAATTCGCCATTCCGTCTCGCGCACCGTCGGCTACGACCGCCGATGACACCGTCATGCCGTTCGAGGTCGCTAAACTCGATCTGCGCGGACGCGTCGTGCGCCTCGGCCCGGCGGTAAACGAGATCCTCACCCGCCATGCCTATCCACAGCCCGTAGCCAAGCTTCTGGGTGAAGCGCTCGTACTGACCGTCATGCTTGGCTCGGCTCTGAAGATCGATGGTCGTTTCATCCTGCAAACCCAGAGCGATGGGCCGGTACGCATGCTGGTAGTGGACTTCATCGCGCCGGATAAAGTGCGGGCGTGCGCGCGTTTCGACAAGGATCGCGTTGCCGCGGCAATTTCGTCAGGCGAGACGAACGGTGGCACGCTGCTTGGCAAGGGTCACCTTGCCATGACGATCGACCAGGGTGCTGACATGAACCGTTACCAGGGGCTGGTCGCTCTCGATGGCGGTTCACTGGAAGATGCGGCGCACGAATACTTCCTGCGGTCCGAGCAGATTCCAACGCGGGTGAGACTCGCTGTCGCCGAGGAGTTACGCGCCGGGCCGGGAGGCGCGCGCCATAGCTGGCGCGCCGGCGGCATTATGCTTCAATTTCTGCCAAAGGCTCCTGAGCGCGCGCGCGTTGCAGATCTTCATCCCGGCGACGCTCCCGAGGGTGTCGAGCCGCATGTCGTTGCGGAAGACGATGCCTGGTTGGAAGGCCAGGCACTCGTTTCGACCGTCGAGGACGTCGAGTTGATCGACCCTGCGCTCTCCAGTGAGCAGCTTGTTTACCGGCTTTTTCACGAGCCTGGCGTGCGTGTATTCCGCAGCAGTCCGCTGCGCGCGGAATGCACATGCTCTCGCGAGAATGTCGAGGCCATGCTCAAGAGCTTCTCGCAGGACGACCGTGATCATATGGTCGAGGACGGCAAGATCTCCGTCACCTGTGAATTTTGCAGTGCGAATTATCATTTTGCGCCCGGCGAGGTGGACGCCAATGCTAGTTGATCGTGCGTTCGGCGTAGGACGAGTCGAGTGAAAAGGCCGGAATCTCAATGTCGAAGTGTTCGCCCGCCTCCGTCACCATGCCGTAGCTACCGACCATGAAGCCGGATGGCGTCGGCAACGGCACGCCGCTGGTGTATTCGAAGGATTCAGTAGGTTTGAGGGTTGGCTCTTCACCTACGACCCCGGGTCCCTTGACCTCTTGCAGGCGGCCGAGCGAGTCGGTGATGCGCCAATGCCGCGTTTTTAGCTGCACCGTCTCTTTGCCCAGGTTTGTGATGTTGATGGAGTAAGCCCAGAAAAAATAGCCATTGCTCGGCGATGACCGCTCCGACACAAAGCGGGGCGTGACGGTGACTTCAATCTTGCGAGTTACTGCGCGATACATCTATATGCCGCACAATTGATTTCCCCGGGGCTTGCCATTCGCTCGATGCCCCGGATTATGGCCGAAAGACTGCACGAAAGAAAAGCCGCACATGGCCCCGGTTTCGACCGAACGCGATCTCCGGCTCGATTTGTTCCGTGGCATCGCGCTCTGGCTGATTTTCCTCGACCATATTCCATCGAATGCGGTTAGCTGGATTACGATCCGCAATTACGGTTTTAGCGACGCAACCGAGATCTTCGTCTTTATCTCTGGTTACACAGCAGCTTTCGTCTATGGACGCGCGATGCAGCAGCATGGTTTCATTGTTGCTTCCGCTCGCGTGCTCAAGCGCGCATGGCAAATTTATGTCGCCCATGTGTTCCTGCTTGCCATCTATCTCGCCGAGATCGCGTATGTCTCGAACAGTTTCGACAACCCACTCTATACCGAAGAAATGGGCGTGCTGGATTTTCTCAAAAATCCCGACGTCACTATCCTTCAGGCGCTGTTGCTGAAGTTCAAGCCGGTGAACATGGACATATTGCCACTGTATATTTTGCTCCTGGCGTGGTTTCCGCCAATGCTGTGGCTGCTGTTGCGGACACCGTCGATCGCGTTGCTGTCTTCGGCTTCTCTCTATGCTCTGATGTGGCTGTTCGAGTGGAATCTCCCCGCCTATCCAAGCGGGACCTGGGCATTCAATCCGTTCGCCTGGCAATTGCTGTTTGTCTTTGGCGCATGGTGCGCACTCGGTGGTGCGCAAAATCTGTCTCGCTGGATCCATTCCAAAACGATCGTGGGTTTGGCGATTGCTTACCTCCTGTTTGCATTCGCAATTACGATGACATGGTATTTTCCGCGGCTTGCCGGCTTCGTGCCGAAATTCGTCGGCGATGCGATTTACCCAATCGACAAAACAAATCTCGATGTGCTCCGGATCATGCACTTCCTGGCGCTCGCCGTGATCACCGTGGCCTTTGTGCCTCGAGACTGGCCGGCCTTGAAGATGCGGGTTTTCTGGCCGGCGATCGTGTGCGGTCAGCATTCACTCGAAACCTTCTGTATCGGCGTCTTTCTGTCGTTTGCCGCGCACTTTGTCTTTACCGAGGTTTCCAATCGTGTTCTCACGCAGGTGGTCGTCAGCATCTTTGGCATCGCCGTCATGGTTGCCGTTGCGGCGCTAATTTCGTGGTATAGACAAGCAGAACGACGGGGCGGGGGACCGCGCCCGCCTGCCGCTAGGCCGGGATATGCGGGGGGCGATGTATGACGAAACGCTTGCTGTTGCTCGCGTTGCTGATGCTGGGCGCGGGTCCGGTTTGGGCCGAGCATCCGGCCGAATGCCGTGTCGCGGAAACCCTGGCGGAATCAAGTTTCCGATTGCCACGCGTGACGCGCGCTTTGGCGGCGAAGCGGCTCACGATACTCGTCGTTGGTGCCGGCTCGTCGCAATTGCCGGGGTCGAGCGGCGTAGCGAATGCTTATCCCGCGCGTCTGCAGCATGAACTCTCGCAGCAACTACCCGGCGTCGAAGTTAAAGTTACAACCGACGTCAAAGCAAAACGAACCGCCACTGAGATGGTTAAGGCCTTGCCGGCCCTTTTGAGTGCGACAAAACCGGCACTTCTCGTATGGCAGACGGGAACTGTGGACGCGATGCTTTCGGTTGATCCGGATCAATTCAGCCAGGCACTCGACAATGGCATTAACGCTGCTCATTCCGCGGGCGCTGATGTTGTTTTAATCAACGCTCAGTACAGCCCTCGAACAGAGTCGATGATTGCGCTTGGTACATATGCTGAAGATATGCGTTGGGTTGCATTGCAACATGAAGTGCCGCTCTTCGATCGTTTCAGCATTATGAGGTTATGGAGCGACCTCGGAACGTTCGATTTATACTCGGCGACGAAAAAACTTGACACGGCCGAGCAAGTTCATGATTGCATAGGTAGATTGCTCGCTGACTTTGTGATTACAGCGGCAAAACCGGAAGAACCGCCGGTCAACGGCAGCCGCTAATCGAATTTGAGGATTCGCCTTTGTTCAGCAATGAACCCGGGAATTGGGTAAAGACATCGGTCGCCGCCGCGGCGCTGCTCGCGGGAGTCGCGCTTGCGTTGCCGGTGCGCGCCGAAACTTCGGCGCCGGCTTGCGATGCTCCGCTCGACCTGATCCGGCTCGCCAATCCGCTGCCGCATATCGCGCACAAACTTGTAACGGGCGAACCGATCACGATCGTGGCGCTCGGCTCGTCGTCAACTGCGGGTGCTGGCGCCAGCGCGGCGACAATGACCTATCCGAGTCAACTTGCTGTTGAACTCCACCAACATTTTCCGAAGTCGTCGATCACGATGCTCAACCGCGGTGTAAGCGGTGAAGAAATTCCAGACATGCTCGCTCGGCTCGATTCCGCCGTGCTCGCTGCCAAGCCCGACCTTGTGCTCTGGCAGCTCGGCACAAATTCGGTCATTCGCGGGCATCAGGTTACGTCGCATGGTGCGATGATCCGTGTTGGCCTTGAAAAGATTCGCTCTGTCGGCGCAGACGTTGTGCTGATCGATCCGCAATTTGCCCCGAAGGTGATTGCGAAACCGGACGCCGAGTCGATGGTCGCTTTGATTTCCGCGACTGCGAAAAAGGAAGATGTCGACCTCTTCCGCCGCTTCGAAGTCATGCGGCACTGGCGTGATGTCGACCACCTTGGGTTCGAGACGTTCGTGTCGCCCGACGGGCTCCACATGAACGACTGGAGCTATGCGTGCATGGCGAAAGGTCTCGGCAATGCGATCGCCGAGGCTGCACAGCGGCCGACGATGTCGGCGACCGCCGCGTCGCATTTGGTGCCGTAAGCGCCGTTCTTCAGACTTTTTCCAGCGCTGTCAGCAAGTCCTCGATCAAATCGTCGGCGTGTTCGAGTCCGGCCGAAAATCTGATCAGACCATCACCAATACCGAGCTCCGCTCGCTGATCCGGCGTGAGCCGTTGATGCGTGGTCGTGGTGGGGTGTGTGACCAAACTCTTTGCATCGCCGAGATTGTTGGTGATGCCGATCAACTGCAATCCATTGAGGAAACGGAAGGCGCCTTCCTTGCCGCCCTTGACCTCGAATGAGCAGAGCGTCGAGCCGGCGCGCATCTGCTTCCGGATAATTTCCGCCTGCGGATGGTCGGAACGTCCCGGATAGATTAACCGGGTGATCTTTTTGTGGCCGGCAAGCGCTGTGGAGATTGCTCCAGCATTGTCGGTCTGACGCTGTACCCTTACCGGCAGTGTCTCAAGAGCCTTCAGCAGGATCCAAGCATTGAACGGCGACAGTGATGGTCCTGTCTGTCGCAGGACCTGGTGGTAGTGATCGAGTATCAGCTTCTCCGAGCCGAGGATGATTCCGCCAAGAACCCGGCCCTGGCCGTCAATATGCTTGGTCGCCGAATACACGACGCAGTCGGCGCCGAGCGCAAGCGGGCTTTGATAAAGTGGTGTTGCAAATACGTTGTCGACGACCAATTTGGCGCCGGCATTATGGGCAATCTCCGCGACCGCGGCGATATCGATAACCTCCAGTGTCGGGTTGGTCGGCGACTCCAGAAAAAACGCCTTGGTGTTCTTCTGGACCGCCTTCTTCCAGGCATCGAGGTCGGTGCCGTTGACCAGTGTCGAGGTGACACCAAAACGCGGCAGCCATTCCTCAATGACCCAACGGCAGGACCCGAAAAGCGCCTTGGCGGCGATGACGTGATCGCCGGCTTTCACCAGGCCCATTATGGCGGTTGTCACAGCGGCCATGCCGGTTGCGGTCGATCGCGCAGCCTCGGCTCCTTCGAACGCGGCCATGCGCTGCTCGAACATGCTCATGGTCGGGTTCGAGTAGCGCGAGTAGACGTAACCGGGGATCTTGCCGGAAAAACGTGCCTCGCAGTCTTCGGCGGTGGGATAGACGTAGCCTTGGGTGAGAAACAACGCCTCCGAGGTCTCGCCAAACTGCGAGCGTAGCGTGCCGGCATGAACCAGGCGGGTTTCGGGGCGGTAGCTTTTAGTCGACGCGGGCATCACGGCCTCCTTTAAGCCCTGCGCATGATCTTTTCCGAAAACCGGTAGCCACTTTTCGGGACCATGCGTGTGGCCAATAAAAAACCGGCCGGAGAAATATCTCGGCCGGGCTCACGCGTCCCCGGCCTTTTAGCGACTTATTTAACGTGGCTGCAAGCCGGCCGGCTCAAATGACCACGGGATAAGATGTTTGTAGCTGGACCCACCGCTTCCCGTCAAGGCGCTCCTCGGGTTAGATCGGCGCCGCTATAAAATAGGGACGCCGTGACGCTTACTTTTGCCATCGATGAAAAGGGTATTTTGCCCGACCGCATGATTGCGGCACTCGCCGCCAGCGGCGGAATTTTATCCGAGCGGCCGCTTACCCCCGACCAAATCCAGCCGGGCAGCCTCGACCTGCGCCTCGGCGAGGTCGCTTTTCGCGTGCGCGCGAGCTTTTTGCCTGGCCGCACCACCGTCGCCCAGCGTATCGACGAACTTAAGCTGCACGAATTCTCCCTCACCGACGGCGCGGTATTGGAAACGGGCTGCGTCTACATCGTACCACTGCTGGAAAGCCTCGCGCTCCCCGACCATATTTCCGCCGCCGCCAATCCGAAAAGTTCAACGGGCCGCCTCGACGTCTTCACACGCGTGATTGCCGACGAAATGCGTGGATTTGACCGTATCGAAGGCGGGTACCATGGGCCGCTTTACGCAGAGATAAGCCCGCGCACTTTCCCGGTTTTGGTCCGGGAAGGCTCTCGGCTTTCGCAAATTCGCTTTCGCCATGGCCACGCGCTGCTCGAAAGTCAGTCGTTGCGCGAGTTGCACGCGCGAGAACGGTTGGTGGACGCCGCCGACGCCGACGTGAGTGAGGGCGTTGCAGTCAGTGTTGATCTTTCCGGCCTGGGCCCGGGCGGGTTGGTTGGATATCGTGCCAAACGCCACACCGGGCTGATCGACGTGGAACGCCGTGGCGGCTATGCGGTGCTGGATTTCTGGGAGCCGATGCAGGCGCGGCCCGACAAAAATCTGATCCTCGACCCCAACGAGTTTTACATTCTTGCTTCCAAGGAAGCCGTGCAGGTGCCACCCGATTACGCCGCCGAGATGGTGCCATTCGACCCGCTGGTCGGAGAATTCCGCGTACACTATGCCGGCTTCTTCGATCCGGGCTTTGGCTATGCCGGCGCGGGCGGCAAGGGCTCGCGCGCGGTGCTGGAGGTGCGTTCGCGCGAAGTCCCGTTCATTCTTGAACACGGCCAGATTGTCGGCCGTTTGGTCTATGAGAAGATGCTTGCGCGACCCGAAAAATTGTACGGGCAGGGGATCGGTTCGAACTACCAGGCGCAAAGCCTGAAACTCTCCAAACACTTCAAAATCTAGGAACGGTATGCGCGCTTGCCGCGCGCATACGCCATTCGCTATTCTGGAATTCTGCGGGCGTAGTTCAATGGTAGAACGGCAGCTTCCCAAGCTGCATACGAGGGTTCGATTCCCTTCGCCCGCTCCAATGCTTTGTTCGATGGGGACTCTGATCGACGCCCGCTTTCGTCGAAGTAGGCAGCGCTACTCCATGATCTCATCCGAAGCGTGATAAGCGACGGCGACACGGTCAGATTGAGAGCCTTGGCCGTTTTTATGTTGATGACGAGCTGGAAGCGACGCAATCCGACTGAGCAATGTCCGCTAATGACCCAAAGCTGGCATCAGTCGTGTTTCCGGCATCCGGGCAACAATATGCCGCGGAACAAGACTTTGGCAGGAAATAACAAGACGGTTCCGGTCCGGTTGTCTTAAGCAAACAATCAGAATTTACAAAGCTTGGCACTGGGATGACCACCTCCCGTGCACTCGCTAATAAGCATCAACTTCGCTGGTCGAGGGTTGTCATGCGGAAAAACAAATTAAATCCGGAAATGATTCGCGAGCTTGTTGGACAAGGCCTCAGTAACATAGAAATCGCAAATAGGATGGGGTGGACAGTTGGCACTCTGTGCGTCAGGTGTTCCCAGCTGAAAATAAGCCTTAGGCGATCTTCTAAAAAGATCCACCTCAAACGCTGGCCGAAAATTCCACTCCCAGATGACCTGTTCGAACAACTACGTCAGCGCGCCAAAATTATGCGTGTCTCGGCGGCTGAGCTTGCGGTGGCTCTGCTCAAAGAGATCGCTCGGGACGACCTGTATGATGCGGTGCTCGATCGAGATGACGCAGAAGCAAACTATGCGGTCGACCAGCGCGCAGCAGTTAATCATGCGTAACAAGTTGGTCAGTGGTGACGTACGCCGCCGCGAGGCGGTCTTTCTGACCGTTGGTCCAATCACGATTTTTTAACCAAGGCGGTTGCACCGTATCTCCTCGCTGAAACGGTAGGCAACATCCTATGTACACCATTGCAACAGCCGCTGCGGCGGTCGGCCGGAATAAGAGCGCAATTCTGCGGGCGATCGAAGCCGGAAAGATTTCCATTGTTAGGGACGAGAACGGCGAGTGGCAGATCGACCCCGCCGAACTGCACCGCATTTATCCACCATTGCGGAGCGCGTCCATGCAGGACAACGATATGCAACCGCGCCTGCATCAGTCGCCATTGCTGACCCCAGTTTAGGTTCATGCGTTCCAGGTAGCCCGGTAGTCCTCTTTATCTGCAGTATTTGATCTGGGTCAATGATTGTTGATCCAGAGCAACGACTATCGATGTTTCAAGAAAATCTCTTCTTGAAGACATGGGAGGTACGAATGATCAGATTGATCGCTATTGCGGCCTTCGCCATAGTCGTCACAACGTCAGTAGAGGCAACGCCTGTGGCGCCGATCAACGAGCCGGAGGGCATGATCACGCAAGCCGCCGTCGGATGCGGAGTGGGCATGACACGCGTTAATGGCGTCTGCGTGTCCAGGGCTGCAAAACGTCATGCTCGCAGGTGTGCACGATGGAGTGGAGGCGCTTGCGTGCATTACTACTGAGACGTTTTCAGGGATAAAACGGAGACGACGACATCACGGAATGTCCGCTATTGGCACTTGGCGGACATCAGTGATCTGGGTGCGAATGTCCGCTTTCAGGAGCCTACGGACATCGCGCGGACTAATCGCCGCGGTCTATTCGCAATGTCCGCTAATATGATCCCCTTCGAATCGTGTCTTCGGTGACAGTGGCCGGCGTGGCATGAAGTGCCAAAACTTTGGCTCGGAATGACAAGACCGAACCGCCCCGGTCGTTCTAAGTAAAAATCAAAATTACAAAGCTGAGCGCCGGAATGGTTGCCCTTAGCATTCAGGGGGCAGGGGGCGACCGTTTCACGCTGCCGTTCGCTAATAATCACCAACTCCGCCGGTCACCCGGCGGCCTTTTTTTGGAAAGTAAAATAATGGAAGCCGAGGAACGCCGCCGAAGGCCACGATTGTCAGATGTCTGCGCCGAATGCGGAAACGAGTTGGGCCTAAGCCGGAGCGGGCACCAATTCTGTGCCAATCGCCTGTGCAAAGAGGGGTTCGATATCAGGCCGGATTGGCAATTGATGCCGCTACCTGGCCTGGTAACGGAGGAAAAAAGTTTCGATGAAAAGCTTGCGCCCTTCAGTTCGACGTCGCTTACGAAACTTTAATCCCCCGGACATAGGCCGGACAGCTGGAGTCGATTAGATATCGGCTATCGAGGAATGCGGTGATGATAAGCATCATAAAAAATCTGCAATACGCATCTCAGATTTGGGAACGAATTTGGCGTACGCTGCGCGATTCTTACCGGCCCGAACAGCACTATATGCGCGGCCCTGGGCCGAAAAATCGCGCCAAGCATCAAGCGCAAAAGGCAGATATCGGATAAGATCCGTCGTGAGAGTCCGCTAGTGACCCAAAGCGGACGTTGGACGGGTCTTCACAGTAAAACGAGACGGGCATCGTTCCGCAGGTTCGGCTGCTCCTTACACACAGCGGCCGCTTGAATACATTCCAGTGCAAGCTTGTTGAAGTCAGCCGCCAGTTCTTTGTTTCCGCACTCGTCGGCCACCTCCCGGCACATCCGCGCGTGGGCTAAAAGGCGTTCCGCCATTTTTGGTTGCTCCGGCATAGCTAGATATTGATCCAAGCCCGGCGCGATGATGTTGAGGTAGATCAATTCTTGAAAGAGGGATTACTCGCCTGTCCGCTAGTGACCCAAAGCGGACATCGATTGCTGGCGCTGATATCCGCTTGTGACAAGCATTTGTGAACGACCACGACATCGCGCAGTGACCAGATGGCTGCGGCCCTCCACTGATCGTAGGCATCTGAAGATATACCGAAACATACTGAGGTATAAGCCCGCGTCGCCGAGGGTTGATGTAAAATAGCGCCGGAAATGAACTATGGCTTTGAGTGGCCAAACATGACGACACTGAAACAGCTTACCGACGCCGCGAATTCCGTCGTAGAAATTGATTTGGACACGATTGCTTACATGTATTTGAACGGACCCGGGACCGAGATCACCTTTAAGACGGGGAAGACACTGACGGTGAGAGAAAGCCCGGAAGACATCGCTATGCCGAAGAAGCCACGCGAGCTAGCCGCCTAATCAATTGTATTTGTGGCCAGGAAACCCTCGGGCGTCGCTGCGCTCGGAGGGCGGATGCCGCTGCTCACGATGTCTGCTTTCTCGCGTCCATACTTGAAGTGCGGTCAACCCGGCCTATGTGAATAGAGAACCACACATACATGGAGGTTCGAATGACGCCACCGGGTCATCTAGGCCGCGACGATTGCTAGCGCCAAACGTTCGGGCCTAGCGTAGCGGCGAGTTTCGGGACGGCACGCCGGGAACGGCCTCCGGGGTCGCATCAGTCAGGCAGGACCCCAATTCAGCCGTTCCCGACGCGCATTTAAACCCCCAATAATTGATTGGGCCGCTGCGCGTGCGATGGAGGAGTTCCATCATGTCGACGAGAGCTGTTTTTGCTTCTGCTCTTTTCCTTGGAGCCGCGGCTTTCGGTTTATCAGAAGAAACGGCATTAGCGGCCAGCGCAAAAAAGGCAGATGCGTTGAAGAGAGCCGCGTGCGAGCGCGAAGCAACGCTGCAACTTTACATAGGTGAGCAAAGAAGCAGGTGGATCAGGCAATGTGTGGCTAGCAGCGGACGGTCACCAGACAAGCCCATGGCACTTCGACCCAGTGTCCACCCGCCCGGTTCCACGGCAATGCCCAGAGTGACGCCGTTAGGTGGCGGCACGGGCAGCACTGCACCCAGCAACGCGCCGGTCGCACCAAGCACGCCGGTGGTCGGCTCCAGTGGCACGTCGACCAGTGGATCCCGTGCTACGTCCATAAGCGGCTCCAGCAACAACAGTATCGGCAGCTCCGGACGATAGAATTCCGGTTCCATGCGCTTCAAAATTTGGTGCCAGGATCAATCTTTTTCAGTCGGTACTGAGTGCGCCTTTGTACCGAACGGCCGGCAATCTGGCCGATTAGATTTTCATTGAGGTGCTGGTCGGGAAACCCGAATTCACAGCATTGAGGTAGTCTCGAGGGCGAGTTTTCTCGACTCAAGGCTCGAGACGGTACCGAACTACTTCACCAATTTCGAGTTTGCATTACGAGGAAAAGGGCAAACTGTACAGCGCGTAAAGGAATAGCCAAAATTAACACTGTGAACATACCAAGCCTGCAAAGTATTCTCAGAGGTATCATGGCGAGATTTATGCGCAGGCTACTGCTGATAGCACTTGCAACTAGTATGCTTTCGGTAGGGACATCTCATGCCCGGGCGCAGTATTGGGGTCCGTACAAATCTTGGCGGGTTGATCACACATTCCGCGAAAAGCACCAACACGGACACGAAGAATCTGATTTAACAAAGAAGGCTCAGTCCCAAGACGCTTCAAAGGGGCCGCTCCTCATCGTTATCTCGATCGCTGATCAGCGGATCTCTCTTTATGACAACGGGACATTGATCGCACGCTCTTCCGTATCGACGGGGGTCAAGGATCATCCCACGCCTCTCGGCGCATTCAGCGTCATCAGTAAGAGCAGATGGCATCGCTCGAATATCTATAGCGACGCGCCGATGCCGTACATGCAGCGCATCACCTGGTCTGGGATAGCGCTGCACGCGGGTGTCTTGCCCGGGTATCCGGCATCACACGGCTGCATCCGTCTGACAAATGACTTTGCCATTCGGCTCTGGCATCTCACGAAGCGCGGCACGCGCGTGATTATTGCGCACGACGATGTTCGCCCGGTTGAGATAAGCAACCCGCGCCTTTTTGCAGCCAAACCAAAAGTCACGTCCGGTTCGCCGGCATCCGGCGTTGCCACTGACCGAGGTAATGACGCTATTTCAGTCGCGGCAGCTCCGGCCCCTCTCGTCTCAATTGCCAAAACGCAGGAAGACGCTAAAGGTGCCGACCCCGCTTTCGGTGGGGTCGCGCCTCAAAAGAGCGCACCAATATCCGTCTTTGTGAGTCGCAAATTGAGCAAACTTTTCGTGCGGCAAGGCTTCAACCCTGTGTTCGATGTCCCAGTGGAAATTCAAAACCCAGCGGAGCCGATGGGAACGCACGTTTTTACCGCAATGGAATATCAGAATGAGGGTCCAGTTCGCTGGACCGTCGTATCGATTCCCGAAAGGCCCTCACCACGTAATAAAACAACTCCACCAAAGGTGCACAAAGGACCGGCGACACAAACTATCAAGACCGCCTTGCCGACGCCGGACAAAGCCAACGCCGCTCTCAATCGCATCGGAATACCGCAAGATGCTGTAGAGCGAATCGCCGAATTGCTGACGCCGGGCTCGTCACTTATCATATCCGACTACGGCATCAGCGATGAGACGGGACAAGACACGGATTTCATCGTGCTGACGCATTGACGCGAAGGCGGGCGCCCGAGAGCGGAATGCTTGTGCATATTGTGAATTATCATCGTTTATCAGCGGTCATCGGACTGTGCAGTCTCGCAAATTTTGTCGGGCTCCCGGTCAACATCGGAAATCTCAGTTTCATTTCCTTTGCGCAGGGTCAGCCCACCGCACTCACGAAATCACAGGCGGATGCGCTCGATGCCTACAACAAGACAGTAAAGGACTTCAGGGCGATCCTGAGCGAGCGGCGCGCACAGATCAATTCGAATCAAAAGCTGCCCGACGTACCGGGACAAGCACTCTATCTTGCTCGCGTCAACATGATGGGCGCGTATAAAGACCTTACTGACGTTTTGCCGTCCAGAATCGGAAGGCCAAATAAATATAAAATTCCTCCGGCCTACTTCGATGCCGACAACGAGCCGCTGATCGACGAGTATAAGAGTCTTAACGGCATCATGCAGGCGCCACCCGCCAATGCGCAGAAATCCGAGACGCCATTCAAAGACGTTGTCGAACTTGGGACCGCAATTGCGCGGGTTAAAGGCCTCGATGCAGCGCATGCCGAAGTCGCAGGCCGTATCAGTCTAGCCGTCTTCTTTGCCGAAACAGATGGCAATCAGAACATAGGCAATGCGCGCTCGAATGCTTACAAAGGAAGTTTTCAGACAGGGGTGTCTGAGGACAAAATTGGTCAGAAAAAATGGGCGGCAATCAAGAAATCCCTCGCAGCACTCGATCCCAAACTAAACGCCCGCGACGACAAGGAAGAGGCGCGGGTTGGCAATTCAGATCAGCGGTACAATCACTGGACCGCTGTGAGAAACGGCCTCATGAATGCGCACGCGGACCTTTTTCCGAAAATACCGGCCATCATGAAGGCGCTGCCGGACTCGATCGATCAAATGAGATTTTTCGAGCTTATCCAGATCATTCCCAGTCCCGCCAAAGCCGCGCTCAATTCAGGCAACCTACTTAATTACCGGATTTCCGAGCCGCGAATCATGGGATATTTGCGCAACAACAGCATGTTTGCCTTTGGCAAGGCTGACAAAGCGAAAACATCCGCGACCATGCGCGAAATTCTGGATTCAATGTGGCTCTTCAATGATATATTCGATCGCGCGCTGGCCAAGTTCGGCGAGATCAAAGCGCAGCAAAAAGATTGAGCATCAGGCAGCAGCTCTTCGGGGGGCCAATGTCGATCATATCCAGAAGAACATTCACCAAGGGTCTGCTTGCTAGCGCCTTGGTACCGGGCAATTCGGCGATTGGGCAACCCAACGATCCGG
This sequence comes from Pseudolabrys sp., assembly GCA_049674125.1. Taxonomy (GTDB): domain Bacteria; phylum Pseudomonadota; class Alphaproteobacteria; order Rhizobiales; family Xanthobacteraceae; genus Pseudolabrys. The sequence goes on from JBATYN010000432.1 coordinate 17,242, forward strand.
CAAGCATTGCGATTATCGATACCCCGCATAATGCCGGAAAAGTCGCGTCGCAGTTGTCTGCCCAAAATGTGAAGGTTGTCGTGCGGTTTTTTGCGCGAAAGCCCCAGCCGGGTCTGCGCGAGAAGGTCATGGCGTCCGACGGCAATATGATCGACGGCGTCCGGGAGCCGACCATATTGATCAGAAACGGCCTTTCGATCGTTTCTCTCTACCAGTATCGAAATAACCTTCCCGAGAAGTTTCTAAAGGGACTGGAAGATACCGGTTCGGCAAAAGCGGAGGTCGCGGCCGATGCAAAGGCCGCGCTGGATCAGGCCAGGCTGGTCGGGCAGCCTGAAGGGTCGGCAATCTATTTCGGAGTCGACTTTAATGTGAATCGCGCCGTCGTGGACCCTGTTCTCGAGTATTTCCGTGTCATCGGTCAGACGGTCGGCAGCCGTTATGCGATAGGAGTCTACGGGAACGGGTTCGTCAACCGTATCCTCCGCCAGGAAAAACTCGTGTTGTACAACTGGATAAGCGCATCGCGGTCACACGAAGAAACCGTCGATTTCTATAACAGCGGACAATGGCATCTTTTTCAAAACCAGGTTGACCGTCGCTGGTTTGGGCCGCCCAGCAAATGCTCGACTGGCCTCGACGTCGATACGAATTTGCAGAACCCCAACGCACCCAGCATCGGCGCGTGGGGAGCAGGAGAAGTCCACAGAAGCCGGAACCAGAAGATTTTTGATCAGCGCCGCTTCGCGATTCGCGCAACGCCGGTCGTTCAGCAAAGCGCCGACGGCGGAGGCGGCGGGTCGATCGAACGTCAATATTGCAAATCCGACAATCGCGTCCCTCGAAACGCCAATGTTAGAATCCTCGTGCAATCCGGCGTCTGGTGCGGAGTGGACATCGACGAAGATGGTAACGTCGACGGCCAGGTAAGGACCGCCGATTTAACGTCCAACCTCGCGACGATGCCTACTTGGGGACCATCGCCATAGGACGAGCGCAAATCGGCCAGCCCACGAGTTGTTTGTGCGGGGCTAAAAACATCGATTTGCCAGCTCGAGTATCTCGTCGGAACGCCGGTGACTAATTCAAGGCAAACCAGATGACTAATTCAAGGCAAACCAGACCTTTGCAACAAACGTGGCGCTGCACCAGCGCGAGGTCAGGCCTTCTGGGTTCGTGACGGGATCGATGCTGCCACCCGGCCTTGCGTTGGGGTCGCCAGTGAAGACGAAGCAGTTTTCCTTCGACAGATTTGTGTCGTAGTAACGCAAGTCGAGATTGAAAACCTTCCGTGTGAACGTGACGCCAGCTTGCCAATTGAGATAAGCGGGCAGCGGAAATCCACCGAGCTCCTGGGACTGATTGCCGAACCAGGAATAGCCGGCGCCTCCGGTGAACGAAACGCTGATGTCCGCCGGCAGCAGGCCGCTCGGCAAGCCGTAGCCCAAACCAGCCGCCGCGTACCAGCTCCAGGCGCCGGTATTGGAGACGTTCGGCGAATAGGCGAAAGCGCCGGCGACGCGTATCGATTCGGTAATCTGTTTATCCGCCCGGATGCCGGCCTCCCAGTAATCAATGCCATTGGTCGTGCCGACCTCGCCGGGATACAGGTAGTAGGTCATGCGCAAATCGAAATCGATATCGCCGATCTTTGGGCGTACTCCGCCGCTTACCGCGATTTCGGCAGCCGGTTGTGTCGGCAACTTGACACTAGCCACCGAGACGCCAGCGTAGAGTTGGGCAAACGTCGCTTCCATGGCGGCACCGACCGCCGGTTTGTGATCGGATAGCGTCGTCCCCCGATACATGTAGTCGGTCGCAAATCCGGCGCGGGCGTCAAACCCGAATTGGTTCGCCGGGTGATCCGACGTCAGTGTACCTTCGGCAGGAGACCAGCCACGGCCACCGAGGCCGATCATGCCGCCAGAGATTTCTGCGGGTGTCTGTCCATGCGCCGGGCCGACGGCGACCGAAATGGCCCACGTCGTTATGGCCACGACCACTGCGCGTGCACGATGCAAATCAGTTGACCGCAAATGTCGCTCCCGCTTAGGCCCTCAGCGCCGCGTGCGCAAATGCCGCTATTGACGTAGATTTAGTATGCTTGGTTTTCTTCCGTCGGAATGCAAGTGCGATATTGATGTTTCCACTTGGGGCGAGGTCAATGAGACTACCAGATCGGATACTCGAGCCAGGCGAACGGATCGCGGAAATTCTTTTCGGCCTGATCATGGTGCTCACGGTCACGGGCGCAACGAGCGTCGTCTCGGCGGATCAAGCTCAAATCCGGACCATGTTGATTGCGGCACTCGGCTGCAATATCGCTTGGGGAATCATTGATGCCGGAATGTATCTTATGGCGCGTCTTGCCGAGCGCGGCAGCAATGCCGTGTTGTTGCGGGAAGTGCGTGGGACGGTCGACCGTGAAAGCGCCAACCGCACCATTGCGGATGCGCTACCACCGCTGCTGGCGTCGATTTTTCAACCACCGCAGCTGGACTTGATCCGAGAAGGACTTCGCCGGCTGCCGGATTCCGAAACGCACCCCAAACTCACCGGGCGCGACTGGCTGGGTGCATTAGGCGTTTGTATCCTCGTTATTCTGTCCACATTTCCGGTCGTTATTCCCTTTCTTGTCTTTGAAAATGCGCAAACGGCGCTGCGCATCTCCAACGTTATTGCCGTGGTATCGTTGTTTTTTTGCGGAGTCATTTTTGCGCGCCATTCCGGCCTTCGGCTCTTGCCGACGGGTCTTATAATGGTAGTTGTCGGCACCGCGCTGGTGGGAATTGCGATCGCCCTCGGAGGATGAAATCCGCTGATGCCCCGCGAGGTGATCGAATAAGCGTCATCTGAGACCTATGGCTTTCGATCGTGTGGTTATGTTTGCGCGAATAAAATCGCAGGAACCTTTCTCCCAACCGATCATCTAAGTAGGCGTCTGGGTTTGGTACCCATCAGGCAGCACGGCTGCCGCCTAAGTTTGAGGACAACCAATGAGTTCAAATGTGCATGCCTTAGAGCGCGTCAGATCATTGCGCACAATGTCCGAGCGGCCCGAACGAGCCGATGTTGAAGCTGCATTCCGAACAATTATTCGATGGGCCGGCGACGATCCAGAACGTGATGGTTTGACCGAGACACCCGCTCGTGTGTCGCGCGCGTTTGAAGAGTTTTTTGTCGGCTATGCTCAGGATCCAACCGAAATCCTGCAAAAGACTTTCGAGGAAATCGAAGGCTACGACGAAATGATCGTGCTGCGTGGCATTCGGTTCGAAAGTCATTGCGAGCATCACATGGCACCGATTGTTGGCCAGGCCTGGGTAGCCTACGTGCCAAGCGGTCGTGTGGTTGGCATTAGTAAGCTTGCACGGCTGGTCGAGGTCTATGCAAAACGCTTGCAAATTCAGGAAAAGATGACGGCTCAAATCGCCAATACGATCAACGATGTGCTTAAGCCGCAGGGTGTGGGTGTCATCATCAAGGCGTCACATCACTGCATGACCACGCGCGGCGTACATAAGCCCGGTTCAGATCTGGTCACCAGCCGTATGCTAGGTTGTTTCCGTGATAATCCGCTCACTCGCCAGGAATTCCTTAGCATGGCGGTGTGACAGGAGCCGTTCGCCGTGTCTGATGGGGCTCGATCGAAAACGGCTTTAGTCCTCGCCGGCGGTGGCAGCTTTGGTGCCATCCAGGCCGGTATGCTGCATTCGCTCGCTACCCACGGTATTGCCGCGGATATGGTTGTCGGATCGAGCGTTGGTTCGCTCAACGGTGCATACTATGCCGGCGACCCCACGCTTGAAGGTATCGAACGCCTGGAAGCCATCTGGCGCGGATTGCGCCGACGCGACGTTTTTCCAGTAGGCTTGGCAGCAGTGCTCGGATTTTTGGCCCGGCGGAATTTTCTCGTCGAACCGGGTGGCTTGCGGGCGCTGATCGAAACCAATCTCAGCTATCGCAACCTGGAAGACGCAAAGATTCCTGTTCACATCGTTGCGACCGATATTCTGACCGGCGGAACTGTCGTCTTGTCAAAGGGGTCCGCCGCACAGGCCATCATCGCGAGTGCGTCTATACCGGTCGTATTTCCGCCTGTGAGATTCGAGGGTGCTTACCTTGTCGACGGCGCGGTCTCAAGCAATACGGCGGTCAAGGTGGCGGTCGACCAAGGAGCCCGGCGTCTCATCGTGCTGCCCACGGGTTACGCCTGTGCGCTTTCGAAGCCGCCAGCAGGCGCGATTGCGAGCGCACTGCATGCGCTCACATTGCTCATTGCGCGGCAGCTGTTGAGTGAGTTGAAAGAGCTCGACGGCAGTAGCATTGAATATTTCGTGCTGCCGCCGCTGTGCCCGCTAACCGGATCGCCATACGACTTCTCACAATCCGACGCGTTGATCGCCCGCGCCATCAAAAGCACGGACGCGTGGATCGCCGATGGCGGCTTCGAAAAGCCAAATGTCCGCGCGCAATTGAGTATCCATAAGCATGGCAACCAAAAATCCGTCGGTCCTAACTGAAGAGAGCGCCACGGCGTCCGGAAAACGGGACAGTTCGAATGCCAGTCTAGGCACCGGGATTGCGCAGGACCACGCAATCACCCCCGGCCAGATGAATCCGTTTGCAAATATCATTGGCGGCCGCCCGCGACTCAGCGCCGACCCTGACTTGGTAGCGAGGGAGAGAACCCCGCCCACGCTCAAGCAGAATAGGATCCCGTCCTGCCAGGACAGCCGTAAACCGCCGCTGGAGTGCGGCATATCGATCCAGAATTTCTGGCCGCGATTTGTCTGCGCCGAGAATGGCGCCCCAAGGTTGGAGCGTGCCGGTCACCACATGTTGTTGAAGCGCTGTCAGAAAAGTCGTGGGCGGTTGCTTAAGTTTCGCCATAAGCGTTTCGCAGCTAACTCCGCTCTCGCCTTTGGCCTCTACATTTCGGTCCGCTGCCCAAGCGTCGACCGAATTGCCGGTCACCGCTTCGACGTAGGCACGCGTTTGGGCCGGCATTGAGGCTGCGCCCGCCATCCACGCCCGGACGCGAGCGGGCCCCGCGTTATAAGCGGCGGCCGCAAGTCCAAGGTTGCCAAACTGCCCGTGTAAATCTTTTAGGAATTCGGCCGCCTTGGGTAACGCCTCTATGGGATTGAGTGGGTCAAATAGATGACGTTCGGCCGCTGTTGTCGGCATGAACTGCGCAATTCCCAAAGCGTGTTTGCCGCTTCGGGTTGACGGGCCGATAGCAGTGGCCCGAAATCGACTTTCCTGCCAAATCAATCTGACGAAAAATTCGACCGGGAGTCCGTTAGCTTTAGCGGCCGACTCAACGAGGAGGCAAACCGACTGCTGCACTTCTCGAGATGTTTCGCCTTTTTCCGTTATTGAAGCACGTTCAGAAGTTTCGGCGGATTCCTGTGCTGTTAGGCCAGTCGCCGTCAATAGGACAAAAAGAACGCATGCAACAAATCGTACCATCAAGCGCTCTCGATCTTTTCAATTCTGCCATTAATGCCATAATGGCTCAAGAACGACTCCAAGGGCTTTTGATTGTGTGCGCTTTTGACCCAAAG
>JBATYN010000433.1:0-13864 GCA_049674125.1 Pseudolabrys sp.
TGAACCACGCACATTCGACGCACTACACGTTATCACCGGACCCCGGCATCAAATACGTGCTGCATGGCTGGGCTGACGACGAGAAGCCGGCGCGCGTCGATCTGCAATACAAGGACGTGCGGGTGCGCAACGTGCCGACCAACATACGCACGTTCGAGGGCGGCACCCAGCGTCACGGCAATTCAATTTTCATCTTTGAAGTCGCCAATCTCTGCATCGCCCACCTCGGGCATTTGCATCACACGCTGACCCAACAGCAGCTCAACGAAATTGGCCGCGTCGACATCGTGCTGGTGCCGGTAGATGGATCTTACACGCTCGATCTCGACGGAATGGTGGAAGTACTGCGTGCGCTCAAGGCGCCGCTCATGATCCCGATGCACTATTTCAGCGCCTACACGCTTGACCACTTTTTGCAGCGCGTGCGCCAGGAATGGGACGTAGAAGTCGCCGAAATACCCTCATTGGTAGTATCCAAGACAAGCCTCCCGGCAAAGCCGAAGGTGCTTGTCCTGCCCGGCCATTAACTTCTGCCATTAACCGCGCTAGATAAGTGTAAATTCGTGAGTTCTAATCGCCGCCCAATTGCAGCCGCGATTGTACCTTTATCAACAGGCCTGGTTGACCCGGCGGAACCAATGGTTAGTTGTCGCGTTCTTGGTCCGCGTTTTTGAACGATGGCGATATTGAGGGATTTTTATGGTTCAGACATGGAGTACTTGGAAACGATTTCCCGATGCACAGAGCGGAGAGCACGTCGAAGCGCCAATTGGACCTGGCGTTTACGAAGTCCGCCACACGATGACCGGCAGGGTCGTCGCATTCGGTCATTCCGGCAATGTCGCCAATTCGCTCGCTGACCTGAAACTGAACGGCGGCGTCAGCGCATTTGCCCGGCTCTTCCGCAAGGAGCCGCTGGTGTCGCGGGTGGCAGACCTCGAATATCGGACGTGCGCGGCCATGAGCCGCGCTGAAGCCAAGACCGCGGCACAACGCTTGACGGGGCTGCGGCAGACCGCCTGGCGCCGGCGCATGGACACGGGTTGGACTGCACGCCATTCAGGCTGAGTACCTCTTAACGCCAATGAATTGCGGCCGGCCTTTGTGCCGGCCGCTTTGTTTTGCGCCCTTCGGCATATCTTCCTGTCCGTTGCGGACTTCGTATAGAGTCGCCCTCCGGTACAGGAGGGCGGCTGGCGATGTTGAGTTCAGAGCAGAACGATTTCATTACCCGAACCGGAGCGGGCACGCCGGCGGGCGCCTTGATGCGCTGCTATTGGCAGCCCGCGGCGCTAGTCGATGAGCTTTCCGGCAACCGCCCGGTCAAACCGATACGGTTGTTTGGCGAAGATTTGGTGATCTTCAAGGACGAGCACGGCCGGTACGGCTTGATCGGCCGCCGCTGCCCGCATCGCGGGACCGATCTCGCTTACGGTCGGCTAGAAAACGGCGGCCTGCGTTGCGCCTTCCATGGCTGGCTGTTCGACGTGCATGGAAAGTGTCTCGAAACACCGGCCGAACCCGACGACAGCAATCTCTGCGCGAATGTTAGGCAGAAATCATATCCGGTGGCGGAGAAGAGCGGCATTCTCTTTGCCTACCTCGGGCCGGGTGAGCCGCCGGCGTTTCCGCATTTCGATTGTTTCGTTGCTCCCGACAGCCACACCTTCGCGTTCAAAGGCATGATCGACTGCAATTGGCTGCAGTCGCTCGAGGTCGGTATTGATCCGGTCCATACTTCGTTCCTGCATCGGTTCTTCCAAGATGAAGACCCAAGCCAGGGCTACGGAAAGTTATTTCGCGATACGTCGCGCGATTCCGACATGCCGATGTCGCGGATCATGCGCGAGTTCACGCGGCCTCGCATCGAAGTCGAACCAACGGAGTTTGGTTTCCGGCTGGTAACACTTCGTCAGATCAGTGAGGCAAGCACGCATGTGCGCGTCACCAACCTGATGTTTCCCAATGCGTTCATCATTCCGATGAGCCGTGAGATGACAATCACACAGTGGCACGTGCCGATCAGCGATGAGAAGCATTATTGGTACGCAATCTTCACGAGCTTTGGCGCACCCGTGAACAAGGACGAGATGCGGCGTCAACGCCTGGCGCTTTATCAGCTGCCCGACTACGTCCCGAACAAGAACAAGAGCAACGACTACGGCTTTGATCCGCACGAGCAGGAGCACGAGACTTTTACCGGCATGGGTGCCGACATCAACGTGCATGACCAGTGGGCCTGCGAGTCGATGGGCGCGATCCAGGATCGCAGCAGCGAGCATCTCGGCACCTCCGACAAGGCAATTGCCACTTATCGCCGACTGCTGAGGCAGTCGATCGAACAGGCAGGCAAAGGCGAGAAGCCGATTATGGTGCTTGATTCCGCGCAGGCCACGAGCATCACAGGGCCTGCGGCGATTGACGGCATCGGCCCCGCGGACGATTGGCAGGGCTATTGGCAAAAGAGCGAGGCGAGCAAGCGTGAGGCCGCGAGCTGGGCCAATGGGCACTAGGCCGTAATGCCCGCGCGTTCGCGTAAACTGGCCAGCTTCGTCGAACGCCACAACCTGTGGAGTGACGCGCAGTCAAAAGCCGCTGCGCAGGTCGACCGCATCATCAAGAAAGAAGCACTCGAGGTCGTCCGGTTCTCCTTCGCCGACCAGCACGGCGTATTACGCGGCAAGACTTTGCTCGCATCCGAAGCCGCAAATGCGATGCGCAACGGCGTGACCATGACCACGACGCTGCTCGCCAAGGACACGGCACATCGCACGGTCTATCCGGTGTTCACGCCGGGCGGCGGTTTTGCCTTGGACGAAATGCAGGGCGGCAGCGATTTTGTGATGGTCGCCGATCCGACGACGTTCCGCATCCTCCCTTGGGCGAACAAGACCGGCTGGCTGCTGTGCGACATCTATTTTGGCAACGGCAGACCGGTGCCTTATTCAACACGTGCGCGCTGTCGCGACGCGCTGGCGAACCTCGCCAAGGCCGGTTTTGAATTCGCTGCTGGGCTGGAAGTCGAATTCCACCTGTTCAAGCTAGAGAATCCGCGGCTGGCGCCCGCTGACGCCACCTGGCCGCCGGAAGCGCCGGAAGTCAGCCTGCTCACGCAAGGCCATCAGTACCTCACCGAGTCGCGCTTCGACATGCTCGACCCGGCAATCGAAATTCTGCGACGGGGTATCGTGCAACTCGGGCTGCCATTGCGGTCGGTGGAAGTCGAGCTTGGCCCTAGTCAGTGCGAATTCACCTTTCGACCTGAATTGGGCATCGCTAGCGCCGACACAATGGTGCTCTTTCGCGCGGCGGTAAAACAGATCGCGCGCCGTCATGGATATCTCGCGAGTTTCATGTGCAGGCCAGCGATTCCCAACGTGATGTCGAGCGGCTGGCACCTGCATCAATCGCTGATCGAAACGAAATCCCGGCGCAACGCCTTCGCCTTTGATCACCGCGACGTGCTCTCGACCGTTGGAAAATACTATCTCGGCGGGCTGCTCGCGCATGCGCGCGCCGCGGCGGCTTTTACCACGCCGACGATCAACGGTTACAAGCGTTACCGGCCATATTCGCTCGCTCCGGATCGTGCCATCTGGGGGCGCGACAACCGCGGCGTGATGGTTCGCGTCCTGGGCCAGCCAGGCGATCTGGCAACGCGTCTGGAAAATCGTGTTGGCGAGCCCGCCGCCAATCCGTATCTCTACGTGGCGTCGCAGATTTATTCGGGTCTCGATGGTATCGCCCGAAGGCTGGACCCTGGCCCTACTGCCGATACGCCCTACGAAGCTGTTGCCGCTCTGCTGCCAAAAAACCTGACTGAAGCGCTCATCGCGTTGCGTGGCGATGAGGTCTTTCGCGCAGGCTTCGGGCCCGCATTCGTGGACTACTACACGCATATCAAGGCGGCCGAGCTCGAGCGTTTCCAAAAAGAGGCGCGCGAGCAACCTGAATCGACGCCTTGGGAACAGAAAGAGTATTTTGATTTATTTTGATGCGCTAATAGTCAAGCTTTGGCGAACGTAGTCGCGCCCGGCTAATGAGGCAAACGCCGACAGTCCCGGCCATGCCTGCAACCGAGCAGACGAGCTTGATCTTTGCGTGCGCGCCGGCGCCAAACGATGCTGCGTAGTCCGCCACGATCGGGTCGCTGGCAATCACGTCGCCCGCAATCCATCCCAGCAAAGCCGCACCCGCCCATATGATGAGCGGGAAATAGCCGAGAATGGCCATGATGATGTTTGCGCCGGCCACGATAGCGGGAATGCTGACGCCAAGTCCGAACACGAGCAACGCAAGGCTTCCATCGGCGACCGCTGCCACTGCGATAACGTTATCGAGGCTCATGACCACGTCGGCAATGGCGACAAGCTTCACCGCTCGCCAAAGACTGTGGGATGCGGTTTCCCCGTTGTCGGCCGCTTCGTTGGGCGAAAGCAATTTTACCGCAATCCATAAAAGCGCGGCTCCCCCGACGATCTTGACGTAGGGGAGCAACATGAGTGTCGAGACGATTGTTGCGAAGATCAGCCGCAATAATAACGCGACGCCCGTGCCCAACACCATTCCGGTGAAACGCTGTCTTTGCGGCAAATTCCGGCAGGCGAGCGCAATGACGATTGCGTTGTCGCCTGACAGCAGCACGTTGATCCAGATAATTTGAACGACCGATATCCAGAACTGAGGCTGCGTATTGACGCCAATATTTTCTAAAAATTCGATCATTACGATCCCTGCGGAATTGATTACGCGACGTTTCCGGTATTCGGGCGATGCGGGCGCTTGCGAGGCGAGAACCCGTGCCGGGCACGCCAAGCGGGATCGAGCGTTTCCTTCCAAGCCGTATAGAGAATGGTGACGAGTCCGAGAGCGCCGACAATCATCAGCGACCATTGCAGAACTTCAGAGCGCGCCGCGTCGACACGGAAGTGATCGAGCAGTGTCAGATACGGGAGCGCCCATAGCGCGACGAGGCCGGCCCAGTTGACCAGAACAAAACTGACGGAAACGCGCGTGTTCGAATTTCCCGTTGGCCCGCCAGCGCCGCGCCGTGGCTGTATTTGCCGGCGTTCCCTTCCTCTCCACGACCGAACGTAACCCGCGCTGACGTGGGATATTACATTCAATGGATTTCGGTTCGGCACGATCTCTGTCCGCAAAGCCGCAAAGCAGATTGTCGTACCGCAAGAATAGGGACGCCGAATTTGCCTACAATTCGGGATGAATACCCGGGTCGTCGCACTTGGGTATTTTCACCTAGGGATTAATATCCGGGGTGCCATTGCCGGAAAGGTCTAAACATTCATGACAAGCAGGGCCCAGGTGGAGCGATTGCGAGCGATGGCTTTCCCGCGCGTATTCGACGCCAACAAGATTTTCGTCGGAATCGTCTACCTTGTGGTTTATGCGGCGCTTGATTGGATCAGCTTCATCGAGCCTTACGCGCATCTTGGGATCACGGCTTGGAATCCCGGCACCGGCTTGAGCTTTGTTCTGCTCCTGCTGTTCGGCGTTCGAATGATTCCGTTCTTGATCATCAGCCCTCTGCTCGCGGACTACGTGAATCAACAATTCGCGATGCCGTGGCAGGTCGAGATCCTTGCTTCGGCATTAGTCGGCGGCGGCTATTCGATCGCGTTGACGTTTTTGTTGCATCCGAAGTTGCGGTTTGAACCCACGCTCGACTCGATGCGCGATCTCGTTCTGTTGATGGTCGTTGCGGTCGTGAGCGCAGCTTTTGTCGCAATCGGATACGTCAGCCTGACGATTGCCGCAGGCTTGTTGCCGATCGCAGACTTTGCGGCGGCGACGCTGCGCTATTGGGTGGGCGACGTCATCGGTATCACGGTGATTACACCGTTCGCGCTATTTGCATTGACCCGCCGGCGCGTGCTGCCGATGACGACAGAAACTTTGCTGCAATTTGTTGCAATTGGCGTAGCCTTGGCTCTGGTATTCGGTCTGGCACAAGAACAACAATTTCAACTGTTCTATGTTCTCTTCCTGCCGATTGTCTGGCTTGCGGTACGTACAGGCTCGGAAGGCGTCAGCGTCGGGATTCTGATCACGCAACTCGGATTGATTCTCGGTATTCAGCTTTTTCCGGCGGGAACTTTCGACGTGACGGCTTTCCAGGCGCTAATGCTCGTCCTGGCCGTGACCGGATTGGTTGCCGGCGAATTGGTTACGGAACGTCGGCGAACCGAGGCACAATTGCGTTTGCAGCAGGAATCGCATTCGCGTCTTGCGCGCCTTGGCAGCATGGGAGAACTCGCGGCTGCAGTTGCACATGAACTTAATCAGCCTCTGATGGCGGCTGGCACTTACGCCCGGCTGGTAAACGAAGCGATCAGTGCGGCACCCGTCGATGTCGTAACGGTTGGCGAAACCGCGAAAAAGGCGGTGGCGCAGGTTGAGCGCGCCGCTGAGGTAGTTCGCCACCTGCGCGCCCTGGTTCGGCTCGATCGCAGCAATCGTGCGCCCTGCAGATTCGAGCGGATTGCAGAGGAAACAATCGAACTATGCCAACCGGATCTCGATCGCATGCGTGTGACCGCCCGGACAACTATTGCTGCCGATCTGCCGCGAGTCATGGTTGATCTCCTGCAGATCGAGCAGGTCCTGATCAATCTTCTGCGCAACGCGATTGAGGCGATTGGCGAAAGCAGAACCCCGCGTGGCGCTATCGTGATCGAGGCAAAAAATTTCGATGCCGACCTCATCGAAGTTCGTGTCGTCGATACCGGGCCAGGCTTTCCGCCACAGCTTCTCGAAAGCGCATTTCTTCCGCTGTCTTCCAGCAAAGCCGAGGGGCTGGGTATTGGATTGTCGCTGTGCCGGTCGATCGTCGAGGCCCATGGTGGCAGGTTATGGCTTGATGATAGCTCGCCGGGAGGCGCCGTCCACTTTACCCTGCCCATCGCAAAAGCGGTCCAGGCATGAGCACTCTTATTCACATTGCGGTCATTGACGATGATGAGGCGGTGCTCGACTCGCTGCGCCTCTATTTCGTCCGTCAGAACATTGAAACATCTTGTTTCGCGTCCTCGAAAGATTTTCTGGCTGCGATCGAGAGCGGACATCGATTTGATTGCGTTGTCTCGGACGTTCGTATGCCCGGAATGTCCGGACTGGACCTTGTTCACCGGCTAAAAGGCGGCGGAACCGGTGTTCCGGTTGTCCTGATTACCGGACACGGTGACGTCGATATGGCTGTCGCTGCCATCAAGATTGGCGCATATGATTTCATCGAGAAGCCATTCGACGAAGCTCGCCTGCTCGCCAGTATCCACAATGCAATTGAAAAGAAACAGCAACCCGAAGTCGACGCAGCTGAACTCCAAAAGTTGCAATCCCGTTTCGAGACGCTAACAGTCCGGCAACGCCAAGTCATGGAACTGGCCGTCGCCGGTTTGTCGAATAAGGAAATCGGATCACAACTCAAAATCAGCCCAAAGACTGTGGAGAACCATCGTGCCTGGGTGATGGAGCGTATCGGCGCCCGCAATATTGCGGATCTGGTGCGTATCGCGATGAGGGTTCAGGGAATGCCACGGAGCTGACCGGCTTCATTTGCCGATGCGAGTAGCTTAGCCAATAGGAAGTTTTCGAATGCCCTATGTTAATGCCTCGGACAAAGTGAGGCTATATTACGAAGAAGTCGGGCAGGGCACGCCGATCCTGTTCGTGCATGAATTTGCCGGTGACCATCGTAGCTGGGAACCGCAGCTACGCGAATTCGGCAGGCGTTACCGCTGCATCGTCTATGCCGCGCGCGGCTATAAACCTTCCGATATTCCCGCAGACCCGGGCGCCTACAGCTATCAGCATGTCATGCGCGATGCCGTCGCCGTGCTCGATCACCTGAAGATCGAGCAAGCGCACCTGATCGGCTTGTCGATGGGCGGCTACACTGCGTTACAGGTTGCGCTCAACTATCCTGGTCGCGTGCGTTCGCTGGTGCTCGCCGGGGCCGGTTCGGGTAGCGAGCGTTGGTACACCAAGGAATTCCATCGGCGGTCGCGCGAGCTTGCTGATCAATTCGAGCGCGAGGGTTCTGCAGCCGTGGCGCAAACTTACGGCCGCAGTCCCAGCCGCATTCCGTTTGAGCTCAAGGACCGGCGGGGCTTTGCGGAGTTTGCCAAACATTTGGCGGAGCACGATCCGCAGGGATCTGCGCGGATGTCACGCGGATTTCAAGGCGCGCGGCCTTCTCTATATGATTTCGAAGCCGACATCCGAAAGCTGCCCGCGCCGGCATTGATCGTCGTCGGTGACGAGGACGAGCGATGCATCGAGCCGGGGCAGTTCCTGAAGGATGCGATTCCTGCTTCTGGGTTGGTGGTTTTTCCCAAAACCGGTCACGCGGTGAATCTGGAGGAACCGGACCTTTTCAACCGGGTCGTCAGTGATTTTCTTTACCGTGTCGATAGTGGCAGCTGGTTACCGCGCGACCCACGCACGCGATCGCCCAAGCCCTCGACCTAAGGATGGAACTTCGCGACCGCTCTGCACATTGATTGGGGCGAAACTGGTCGAGGAGTGCTGCCGATGCTGAAACGGGCCTTTGTTTTTCTGATTATCGCCGTGATCGCGGGGATTTTCGGCTTCACCGATGTCGAAGCCGCGTCGGCCACGATCGCGCAATGGCTGTTCGGAATTTTCCTCGTGCTGTTCCTGGGCGCCCTCGTCGTCGGGCTGACGAATTTTCTCCGCAATCTTTCGGACTACCTCGGATATTATTCTCGTCAGACCTTCAGGGTGACACACATGCGTATCATCGTATTGGCAATAGCGGCGCTAGGGCTGTTCGTATCTCTTGGCAGTAGGGCGAGTGCCGCTGATCTTTCCCACTATCCGCAACGCTGGCATTCGCAGGTTGGCTATAGCGGCGAGCGCTTCGGGCCTGGCATACGGGTCGTCGAGCAAGTTCCGTATTGTGGCGATTGCGACCACCTTATCGGTCCGAACACCTACAATGTGGCGCTGAGTTACATCGGCTACTTGCCGTGGACGCGTGGGTGTGCGCTGGGCGGCTGCTCCGGCTACTATGCCTCTTATGGCGGTTGCTATTGGAAAGAAATACCAATCGCCAATGGCCGCGGCGGCTGGGCCCGCGGCGTCGAGAAAATCTGCAACTGATCTTTACTTGATCGCCCGCTGGCGAACCGACGTCAGACGTCGACGCTTGCCGCCAGCGCGTTGTCCTGGATGAATTGCCGGCGCGGTTCGACCAGATCGCCCATCAGCTGGTCGAAAAGCACGTTGGCTTCATCGACTTCCTTGATGCGCACTTGCAACAGCGAGCGTGCATTGACGTCGAGTGTGGTCTCCCACAACTGCTCGGGGTTCATTTCGCCCAGCCCTTTGTAGCGCTGTAACGACAGGCCCTTGCGGCCGGCGGCGGTGAGCGCTTCAAATAGCCCAACCGGACCGTGGATCGCGATGGTTTCGTCTTTCCGGCGCAGCATTGCCGGTGGCGTTGGCCGCGGGAAGATTTGTTGCAGCGATAGTGCGAACTCGTCGAGCTTGCGAGCATCGGCGGAGCCGAGCAGCGCCTGATCGATGATCGCGACTTCTTTCACGCCGCGCACCGTACGTTCGAAATGGAATCCGTTCTCGTCGAATGTGCCCTTCCAGCCGCGTTCGGTTTCGTCTTCCAGCGCGTCGAGCCGATTTGCGATGTAGCCGGCGGCGGCGGCGCCGGTCTTGAGGTCGTCGGTGACCTTGGGTGTGAGCACCCCGGCGATCGCTGCCTGCTCGATGACTTTGCGATTGTAGCGGCTGTGCAGCCCATTGAGGATATTACGGATCATGCGTGCATCCTCGACCAGCTTGCGCAAGTCGATGCCGGCGCGTTCTTCTCCCGACGCAAGCCGCAAAACGCCGTCCTCAAGTCCGGTTGCAATCAGATAGTCTTCAAGCGCTCGCTCGTCTTTAAGGTATTGCTCGGATTTGGCGCGGTTCACTTTATAGAGCGGCGGCTGCGCAATGTAGATGTGACCGCGCTTGATGAGTTCTTCCATCTGCCGGAAAAAGAACGTCAGCAGGAGCGTACGGATGTGGGAGCCGTCCACGTCCGCGTCAGTCATGATGATGACCTTGTGGTAGCGCAGTTTGTCGGGGTTGAACTCGTCCCGGCCGATACCGGTGCCAAGCGCGGTAATCAGTGTGCCGATTTCCTGGCTGCCAAGCATCTTGTCGAAGCGCGCGCGTTCAACGTTCAGGATCTTGCCGCGGAGCGGTAGAACCGCCTGGAATTCACGATTCCGGCCCTGTTTTGCAGAACCACCAGCGCTGTCGCCCTCGACGATGAATAGTTCGGATTTGGCAGGGTCGCGTTCCTGGCAGTCCGCTAATTTGCCGGGCAACGACGATACATCGAGCGCGCCCTTGCGACGGGTCAATTCGCGTGCCTTACGCGCCGCTTCGCGGGCAGCAGCAGCTTCCACCACCTTGCCGACGATGACTCTGGCTTCTTGTGGATGGATCTCGAACCAATCCTGCAAGGCCTGATTGATGACGTTTTCGACAACCGGCCGCACTTCGGAGGACACCAGCTTGTCTTTGGTCTGCGAGGAAAATTTCGGGTCCGGCACCTTGCACGAGAGCACCGCGGTCAATCCCTCGCGGCAATCGTCGCCTGTGAGCGTGACCTTTTCCTTGCGCGAGCTGCCGGCCGTTTCGGCATATTGCGTAATCTGGCGGGTCAGCGCGCCGCGGAAACCCGCAAGATGCGTACCGCCATCGCGCTGCGGAATATTGTTGGTAAAGCACAGCACGCTCTCATGGTACCCGTCATTCCACCACAGCGCACATTCGACCGTGATACCTTCGCGCTCGGCCTTGATCATGACCGGCTTGGGAATGAGCGCGGTCTTGTTGCGGTCGAGGAATTTCACAAAAGCCTCGACACCGCCCTCGTATTTCATTTCCTCACGCTTTTCGACGGCGTGACGCTGGTCGGCGAGAATAATAACGACGCCGGAATTCAAAAATGCGAGCTCGCGCAGCCGGTGCTCGAGCGTCGCAAAGTCAAATTCGACCATGGTGAAGGTCTTGGTCGAAGGCAGGAAGGTGACCTCGGTTCCGCGCTTGCCTTTTGCGTCGCCGGTGGGCTTGAGTGGAGCTACCGCGACACCGTCGCGAAACTCCATAAAGTGCTCCTTACCGTCGCGCCAGATCGTGAGCTTGAGCCAGGTTGAGAGCGCATTCACGACCGAGACACCGACGCCATGGAGGCCGCCGGACACTTTGTAGGCGTTCTGGTCAAATTTCCCACCGGCGTGCAGCTGCGTCATGATGACTTCTGCCGCCGACACGCCTTCGCCTTTGTGGATGTCGGTGGGGACGCCACGACCGTTGTCGCGGACTGTGCAGGAGCCATCCGGATTGAGCGTTACGACAACTTCGGTAGCAAAACCCGCAAGCGCTTCGTCTATGGCGTTGTCCACCACCTCGTAAACCATGTGGTGGAGGCCGGAGCCGTCATCGGTATCACCGATATACATGCCCGGCCGCTTGCGCACGGCGTCGAGGCCTTTGAGGACCTTGATCGACTCGGCGCCATAGTCGGACGCGTTTTTGCGGGCCGGTTCAGCCATTGGCGGCACCTTTGGAACGGGCGGAAAATTGAGTCGGAATAGGCAGTTTGTGTGGCACGAAAATAGGGCCTCGTACAGAGCAAACTCTGTACATTAATATGTTGATTTAGCAGCACTTTTTAAAGAGGAGAGGGGTCAGAAATCCCCACTTTTTCACCTCATTTTTGGTCCGAATCGCGGCTCCAAATGCACACCAAAAATAGGCCAGAAGCGCGCCAATCGAAGCGGCGTTTGATGCGTTAAATCCCCAAGCTTGCACCGCTGCGCGCCATAGCATTTAAGCGAGCAGCATCTCCGTTGATTGAATTTGCTCCTCATGGGTTTCCTCAGCCGTCCGCTCGAAGTCCCGCATCGCCTGCGCGCCATTGTGCGCGCGCGAGAATCGAGCGTCATCGTACTGGCGGTGCTCATCGGTGCAATCGCCGGGCTGGCAGTTGTTGCCATGGGCGAATCTGTCGGGCTAATGCATCAAGTTATTTTCGGGCTTGACCCCGGCGAGCGGCTGTCGGGCCGCGTATCGCTTGACCCGCTCCGCGCATTCGTGCCGCCTTGCCTCGGAGGCCTGCTGTTTGGTCTCGTCACGGCCTACATCACGCGCCGGCGCGGTACCGAAGTTGACCCGATCGAGGCTAATGCGTTGCACGGTGGGCGCATGTCAATGCGCGGCAGCCTGATCGTAGCGGCACAAACAGTCTGGTCGAGCGGCATCGGCGCTTCGGTGGGCCTGGAGGCCGGCTATACGCAGCTTGGCAGCGGCATAGCGTCGGCGATCGGCCGCTCTTTTCGACTGCGTCGCAGTGACATGCGCATCCTCGTTGGCTGCGGCTCGGCCGCCGCGATCGCTGGTGCTTTTGGCGCCCCACTTGGCGGTGCTTTCTACGGCTTCGAGTTGATTATCGGCAGCTACTCGATTGCTTCGCTGGCGCCGGTCGGCTTGGCATCATTGGTCGGGTATCTGACCGCGCGGGTCTTTACGCCGGATCGGCTCGGCATCGAAACCGGTGCAGTCGCCAATCTCGCGGTCCATGACGTTGTGGTCGCCGCTTTCGTCGGCGTGCTCGCCGCCATATTCGGCATCGTTCTCATGCGCGGGGTTGCCGCCTGCGAGTTGCTGTTCACGCGGTTCAGGGTGAAGCCGGCGCTGCGGCCAATGATCGGCGGCGCGCTGGTAGGCCTGATGGCGATCCTATCGCCGCAAGTAATGTCATCAGGCCACGGCGCGCTACACCTGACCGGTATCTTCAAGCTGCCGCTCGCGGCGATCGCACTTATCTTTGTATTGAAGTCACTCGCTTCGATGGTCTCGCTCGGATCCGGCTTTCGAGGCGGTTTGTTCTTTGCCTCGCTGCTTCTGGGCGCACTCGGCGGGCAATTGTTCGCATCCGGACTCAATGCGGCATGGCCAGGTTTGCGTCTTGATCCGGACACTTACGCGATCATTGGGATGTGTGCGCTGTCGGTCTCTGTCATCGGTGGACCACTGACGATGACCTTTATCGCGCTCGAAACGACCGGCGATCTCTGGTTGACCACCGCCGTGGTGATTGCGGCGATTATTGCCATGCAGGTGACACGCGAATTCTTCGGTTATTCTTTCGCTACCTGGCGCTTCCATCTGCGCGGCGAGACCATTCGCAGCGCCGCCGATGTGGGATGGATTCGCGATCTCACCGTCGGCCAGATGATGCGGTCGGATGTACGCACTACTCCGGTGGAATCGCCGATCGCAACATTTCGCGAAGCCTTCCCGCTGGGTTCAACCAACCAGGTTGTCGCAGTGGATGAAGACGGCCGCTATGCCGGAATGGTGATCGTTGCTGAGGCGCACGCAGCCGAACTCGCTGCGACAGCATCTGTCCGAAGCATCCTGCACCAGTCCGACCATATGTTGCTGCCGCAGATGACGGCGCGAGAGGCGGTCGCTGCTTTCGATCGGTATGAGGCGGAAACGCTGGCGGTAGTCGATTCCACGGAGCGCCGGCAAGTAACTGGACTGCTCAGCGAGGCACATGCGTTGCGCCGCTATTCGGATGCCTCGGAGCGGCAGCGGCGCGAGCTGGTGGGGGAAACCTGAGCCCACCGCAATTTGATGTTGTTGAAATGCGGCGCAGCGTATAACGCCGGCGTTATTCGGACGTCAATTCCTGTGCCTTGATCGTCGCGCGCCGCAAGTGCTGGAGCCGCGGTTCATAATCCGGAACCGGTTTATTGAATGCAGCAAGACCAGCCGCCAGAATCTCGATGCGGTCGAGATCGCCGCG
>JBATYN010000434.1:0-3245 GCA_049674125.1 Pseudolabrys sp.
TCGTAGAGGTCGAGCTGCGCCTTGAGGATCGAATCCGGCGTCCGGTAGAACTTCACCTTGTCCTGCGTTTGCAGGGTGATGTAATCTTGCGAGTTACGGTCGATCGCCTTCCACATCATGTCCGCAGACGCGCCTTCGACCGCGCCTTCGATAAGTGCTTTCATTTTTGGCGGCAAGGCGTTGAACTTCGTCTTGTTGAAGCTGATCTCCAGCTGCTCGGCGTTTTGGTGGTAGCTCTGCAGCATGCAGATCTTGGAGACGTCGGCAAAGCCGAGCGCGCGGTCCGATGACGCATTGTTAAACTCGGCCGCGTCGAGCAGGCCGCGGTCGATCGCCGCGACGATTTCGCCGCCTGGGAGCGCGTTGACTGCGGCGCCCATGGCCGTGAACAGGTCGATCGAAATACCGACGGTGCGGTATTTCAGGCCCTTGAAATCATCAACGGATTGCATTGGTTTCTTGAACCAGCCGAGCGGCTGCGAATAGAGCGGCGCATAGGGGAACGACACCACATCAGCGCCGATGGTCGCAAAGATCTTTTCAAGCAGCTGCTTGCCGCCGCCGTACTTGTGCCAGGCGAGAAGCATATTGGCATCCATGGCGTAGCCAGGGCCCGAGCCCCACAGCGCCAGCGCGGTGTTTTTGCCGTAGTGATACACGAGCACGCCGTGACCACCGTCGAGCACGCCCTTCGACACTGCATCGAGCAAGCCGAAGGCTGGCACTACAGCGCCGGCAGGAAGCACCTCAATCTTGAGGTCGCCGCCGGTCATGTCGTTGACGCGCTTGCCGAAGTCGAGCGCGTATTCGTGGAAGATGTCCTTTGACGGCCACGTGCTCTGGAACCGCATGTTGATAGGGCCTTGGGCCTTGACGACAGTCGGTGCGACCACTGCCGCGCTGGCCATAGCCGCGCCCGCCAGGAATTTGCGGCGACTCCCCATTGCAGATTGTCTGTGCTTGCTCATTTTGTACCCTCCCTAAGGTGTTTTTCGGCTGCTCTGTTTATTGAGCTTTATGAAGGACTAACACCGACACCCTAGCCATTAGTCTGTATTTATTTTAATGCCGCGACAAGCCGGAAATAGGCATTACAGCGCGGTTCAACACGCCAAAAAGTTGGGCAAACCGCCCCGGTCATACTAAGCAGGCACCATCGTAGAACCGAAAAATCACACGGCTGGCGGCCTCATACCGCACCAACGACTGCCGCGTGTCCGCCATAGTCATTGTGTCCCTAGCTGTTCGATTTGACCGCCGAGGCGGATGTTAGCCACAACAGGAGACCTCACGTGAGAGGCATATTCTCGACGCTCGCCATCGTGTGGCGAATTGCCAGCCCGTATTTCTATTCCGAAGACCGCTGGGCCGGACGCATTTTGTTGGGAGCTGTTGTCGCGATCGAATTATCGATCGTCGGAATCAATGTGCTGCTCAATTCGTGGAACAACACGTTCTACAATGCGCTGCAGGACAAAAACTGGGACGCATTCGTTTATCAGCTCGGCTATTTCTGCGTGCTCGCCACAATTTTTATCTTGCTCGCCGTGTACCAGCTTTACCTCAATCAATGGCTACAAATTCGCTGGCGCCGTTGGTTGACCCGAACCTATCTCGATCACTGGCTGACGGGCGCCAATCACTACCGCATGCAGCTGCTTGGCGACGAGGCCGACAATCCGGACCAGCGCATCGCCGAGGACGTTAAACAATTTATCGATGCCGGGCCGACCGGGATTGGCCTTTTGCCGATCGGACTTGGCTTGTTGAATTCGGTTGTGACACTCGGATCCTTTGCTGTGATCCTGTGGAATTTGTCGGGAACCGCCCCACTGCACATCTTCGGCACGAGTTTGGCGATTCCGGGTTATCTATTCTGGGCGGCGCTGATTTATGCCGTCATCGGAACCGCGCTTACGCATTTGGTCGGGCGCGCGCTCACGGCGCTCAATTATCAGCAGCAAAGGTATGAGGCTGATTTCCGCTTCAACCTTGTGCGTGTGCGTGAAAACTCCGAACAGATCGCCTTGCTCGATGGTGAGCGGGCTGAGCGCGACCGATTGCTGATGCGGTTCACAAATGTCGTGACCAACTGGCTCGCAATCATGTCACGCCAAAAGAAGCTCACGTTTCTGACAGCGGGTTATGGGCAGATATCTTCGGTATTTCCATTTGTCGTGGTTAGCCCCGCTTATTTTGCCGGCGCGATTCAGCTCGGCGGCCTGATGCAGACGGCCTCAGCCTTTGGCAGCGTGCAAGGCGCGCTCTCGTTTTTCATCAACGTCTATCGGCAGCTCGCGGAATGGCGCGCGGTCGTCGAAAGGCTCGCAGGATTCGACGAATCGATCGCGGCAGCAAGAGCGGCCGCAACTACGCCACCGGTCGTTGCGCTAACGCCGGGCGATGCAAGCGCCGTCACCTTCAAGCATCTCGTCGTGCGACTGCCGAATGGAATGCCGCTCGTTAGCGCCCGTAATATTTCGATCAAGACCGGCGAGCGTGTGTTGGTGAGCGGTCCTTCTGGCGCCGGCAAGTCGACGCTATTCCGCGCACTGGCCGGGGTTTGGCCCTTTGGCGAAGGCACGATCACGGTGCCGAAAAATGCGCGTGTGATGATTATGCCGCAGCGTCCCTATTTTCCGATTGCGCCGCTTGCCGCGGCGGTCGCCTATCCCGCCGAGCCGGGCCGCTTCGATGCCGGCAAGGTCGCAGAGTTGATTACCGCCGTCGGTCTGCCGGCGCTTGCTGCCCGTATCGAGGAGGAAGCACACTGGAACCGGATGCTGTCGTTTGGCGAGCAGCAACGATTAGGAATCGCACGCGCCCTGCTCTACGCACCCGATTACCTGTTCCTGGATGAAGCGACCGCATCGCTTGATGAGCCGGGCGAAGCCGCGCTTTATAAATTGCTTGAGCAAAAACTCCCCAAAACCACGATCGTTTCGATCGGCCACCGGGGGACGTTGGCGGCCTTCCATCAGCGTCGCCTCGGCTTCAAACGCGATGGCGACCACTACGCGGTGGGGGAAGCCGACTTGGCACCTGCCGGATGAGTGAGGCGCGGCGCCTGAAAAGAGAGAGGGCGGCGACCGATCGCGCGGCCGCCGCCCAATCCGGGCAGATTTAGTTCAGTCTACTTCAGGCTGCCGAGCGTCAAGTCAGCCGACAGCTTCGCGATGAAAGTCGCACCGCACCAGCTCGAGCCAGCGCCCGTGTTGATGTTGGTCACGTTGTTCGTGCCGGTC
>JBATYN010000435.1:0-2084 GCA_049674125.1 Pseudolabrys sp.
GATGAAATACGCAGCTTCAAGGGCCAGTCGGGCCATGTGAGCATCTTGGTCTCGTGCTCAGGCGGCTGCGGCATGATTTCGAAATTGGTGACCGATACGGCGCCCTGGCGGGTAGAAGTTCCGATGCAGTCGGAACCGGTGTCGCCGCCTCCGATGACGACGACCTTCTTGCCCTTGGCGAGAATTGGCTCAACATTTCCTTGCGGTTCGCTGCTCACACGGCGGTTCTGCTGCGGCAGAAAGTCCATCGCGAAATGGATGCCTTTGAGCTCGCGGCCGGGGATCTCTATGTCGCGAGGTTTTTCGCTGCCACCGGTGAGCACGACAGCGTCGGAGTCTTTGACCAACTTGTCGGCCGGTACATTGACGCCAACGTGGGCGTTATAGTGGAAGACAACGCCTTCACCCTGCATCTGCTCGATGCGGCGTTCGACGTGGATCTTCTCCATCTTGAAGTCGGGAATGCCGTAGCGAAGCAGACCACCGGCCTTTGCCCAGCGTTCGTACACGTGGACCTCGTGTCCGGCGCGAGCGAGCTGTTGGGCGCAAGCAAGGCCGGCGGGTCCGGATCCAACGACAGCCACTTTCTTTCCGGTCTTGCGCTGTGGCTTGTCAGGTTTGAGGCCCTGCGCGATCGCCCGGTCGGCAATTTCGCATTCGATCGATTTAATGGTGACCGGGTTGTCGTCGATATTGAGCGTGCAGGATGCCTCGCACGGCGCCGGGCAGACGCGGCCGGTAAATTCCGGAAAATTATTCGTTGAATGGAGATTGCGCGCCGCTTCGTCCCAGTTGCCGCGGTAAACCAGGTCATTCCAATCCGGGATCTGGTTGTTCACCGGGCAGCCGGTCGGTGCGCCGGTGATGCGGTCAGTGCCGTGGCAATAAGGCACGCCGCAATCCATACAGCGCGCGGCCTGCCCGCGGATTTCCTTTTCGGGGAGCGGGAGCACGAACTCGTGCCAATGCTTCACGCGTTCGGCCACCGGCTGATAGTCGCGATCTTCGCGCTCGATTTCCAGAAACCCGGTGACCTTACCCATACCTACTCCGCAGCCTGCATCGTGGCGGTCTTCTCCTTTGCCATCTCAGCGAGCGCGCGCCGGTATTCGACCGGCATCACTTTGCGGAAGAGCGGGCGATAGTGGTCCCAATTCGCAAGAATTTCCGCGGCGCGCTTTGAGCCTGTATAGCGCGCGTGGTTAGAGACAAGCAGCTTGAGGCGCTCGGCGTCCTTGGTGGTCAGGTCCGACATCACGTCGACGCGGCCGTGCGATTTCAGGTCGATGCCATATTCCTTTTCGGCGATCTCTTCTTCCTGCGGTACCGGTTCGAGCTCGACCATCGCCATATTGCAGCGCGACTTGAACGTGTTGTCCTCGTCGATGACATAGGCGATGCCGCCCGACATGCCGGCCGCGAAATTGCGTCCGGTGATGCCGAGCACGACGACCACGCCGCCGGTCATATATTCGCAGCAATGGTCGCCCGCACCTTCGATGACCGCGACGGCGCCCGAGTTGCGGACCGCAAAGCGCTCGCCGGCGACACCGCGGAAATAGCATTCGCCTTCGATCGCGCCATACAGGACGGTGTTGCCAACAATGATTGATTCCTCGGGAACGATTCCAGAATCCGCCGGCGGGCGAATAATCAGGCGGCCGCCGGAAAGGCCCTTGCCGACGTAGTCGTTGGCATCGCCCTCAAGCTCGAAAGTAATGCCGCGCGCGAGCCAGGCGCCGAAACTTTGCCCAGCCGTTCCTGTGAAGCGCACATGAATAGTACCGTCCGGGAGGCCCTCGTGGCCGTAGCGCTTGGCCACTTCGCCCGAAAGCATGCCGCCGCAAGCGCGGTCGGTGTTGCGAATGACACTCTGCAGACGCACCAACGCGCCGCGGTCGAGCGCCGTCTGCGACTCCGCAATCAGCTTGCGATCGAGAATATCCTTGATCTTGTGATCCTGAGGTTCGCACCGGTAGATGGCGGTGCCCTTTTCGGCCGGTGGCTTCGTGAACAGCTTGGAGAAGTCGAGGCCCTTGGCCTTCCAGTGCTCCACGAGTTTGCGGCGGTCGAGCATTTGCATC
>JBATYN010000436.1:0-11656 GCA_049674125.1 Pseudolabrys sp.
AAACGGTACAGCGTCTCAGCGGTGTTGCCCGCGCTGAAAAATATTGTTGGACTTGGCGTGTGGATCGATTCGCCGGAAGTTTGCAATGACCTGGATGCTCGATCGTGCGGGGCGCCTGATCGCCGCATATCTGCAAAGGCCTGCCGAGGGTTATGAGCCGCTGACGCCGGCCGATCCGGGTGCGCTTCTGGCTACGATCAAACCTGGTGACATCCTGCTGATCGAGGGCCGCACGCATATTGCCGGTATGATCAAATATCTGACGCAGTCGACGTGGTCGCATGCTGCACTTTATGTCGGGCCGATCGAGGGTCAGAAAACATCGAGCGGCGAGCCATGCGAACTCGTTGAGTCCAACCTGCAAGCCGGCACCATTTCTGTTCCGCTGTCGACGTACTTTCCCTTCCATACTCGCATCTGCCGGCCGGTTGGCCTCTCGTTGGAAGACCGTCGGACAGTCTGCGATTACGCGATCGAACGTATCGGGCTGCAATATGATCTCAAAAATCTTCTCGATCTCGGCCGCTACCTGGTGCCGCTGCCGGTCCCGCAACGTTGGCGGCGGCGCATGATTGCGCTCGGTTCAGGCGATCCGACCAAGCTCATTTGCTCTACGCTTATCGCTCAGGCTTTTGATGCTATTGGCTATCCGATATTGCCGGCGATCGAGCGCGTAGAGAGTGTGCAGGCCCGCAAAGAAATTTATCATATCCGCGACAGCTCTCTTTATTGCCCGCGCGATTTTGACCTTTCTCCCTATTTCGCGATCATCAAACCGACAATTGAGGCGGGCTTTAATTACAAGACGATCAATTGGTCGGCGAGGGGCTCGTCCACCACGGTTTAATTAGCGGGGCGGGGCGGCCGCCGTCTGATCGCCCGCATCTATCTGAGGTTGCAAAACCCGCGTGAGATTATTAAAATTGTATTAATATTGTAATCAGTACCCGCGGAGTGCTTGGGCATGTCCGTCGCCGAGTATCACGAAATTGCGGCAGCTGTTCGTGAAACGCATCCCGACTTGCCGGATGGCATTATCGTTGGTGGTCCGCTCGTCCGCGCCAAGCAACTTGAGAGCTGCATACTTTTCGGAGTTTTCGTCACCGGATCTATCGCCGGCCTTATCTGGGCCTTCACCCAAGGCGTGGGGCGCGTCGAGTGGTCTCTGTTTGCTCTCATGTATGCCCTCACGACTATCGGAATTGGCCTCACGGTGCATCGGATGCTTGTGCACCGGAGTTTCAAGTGCAATGCGGCCGTCAAATTCTTCCTATGTGCTATCGGCCAGATGGCATGTCAGGGATCGCTTCTGAAATGGGTCGGCAATCATCGCCGCCATCATCTTTATACAGACGACGTTGGCGATCCGCACAGCCCCTATGTCGACGGCAAAGGCCACGCGTTTACGTCAAAGCTGAAAAGCTGGTTATACGCGAACAACGGCTGGCTGTTCGACGACACCATGACGGACAACAACGTCTACGCCAAAGACTTGCTCGCTGATCCGATGGTGATGATGTTCACCCGGACACGATGGTTTTGGTACTTCCTCTCCATGGTCGCCATCCCGGCCGCGTGGGGCTACGCGTTTGGTGGCGCTCACGGAATGTGGGGTACGGTTTTGTTCGCGGGTTTCCTTCGGGCCTATTTGGTCGTCATGGCGACAGCAACCGTGAATTCGGTTTGTCATCGTATCGGCTACCGCCGGTTCGAAGACACGAAAGACGAGTCCACAAATCAGCTACTGATGACTCTCATTACGTTTGGCGAAGGACTGCACAACAACCATCACCGGTTTCCGCGTGATGCCTACATCTCACATGCCTGGTACGAGTTTGACCTCAATGGTTTGATTATCCTGGCCCTGGAGAAACTTGGTCTTGTTTATGACGTTGTGCATGTCACAAGACCCACGCGGGCTGCAGGTTCCGTGAACGCTCAATTCTGAACCGCCTCCGCTCTGCCTTTTCTTCGCATTTGCCCCTTTCCCGCCGTTTTCGCGGCGGAAAGTTCCGCGGCTTTTAAGTAGGTTTTGAGTGGACGGAGGGTAAGCCATGAGAGTCGTGCCGCGAATTTTGGGACTCGCCATCGCCTGCGTTGCTGCGCCCGCGCTGGCCAAGCCGGCCTACGTTGCTTCGACTGTTAACCTGCGCGCCGCGCCCGGTACCGGCAGCGAAATCGTCGCGAAGATTCCCGGAGGAAGTTTGGTCGACACCGGCGGCTGCGACGAGGGCTGGTGCGAGATCAGCTGGCAGGACAAGAAAGGTTTCGCTATTCAAACCGCGCTCGATATGAGCGGCCGCGTACCGCAGCAGCGCGCTGCTGCCGCTGCGCCTGCTTATCGGCAAGGACCTCAAGGGCCGCGGGGACAGGAAATGGCCGAAGGGCCCGAAGTTGTCGATGGACCGGTCTATTATGATCGGCCGCCACCGATGGTCTATTACGGCGGCCCATACTACCGGCCATACTGGGGCTGGCGCCGGCATTGGTGGTGACAGTTACTTTGCCTGGCTGCCGCGTCCGAGTGTGAGCCCGAGCGCCACAAGCGTCGCGACATAAGCGAGGATGCCGGCGGGGATCGCCACATACAATTTGACGCCGAGCTCCTGCTCCAGGCCGAACAATATGCCGGCGCCGACCAGCACGGCCGCAAACCTGATCATGCGGTCACGGTTCATGCCTCTGGCGCCTAGCGCTTGTTATCGGCTGGCGCGCGCATATTCGCCCAAGGATCATTGCGAACCGGCGTCGCATCATCCTTGTTCATACGTTTGAGGGTGGAGGTGTACTGTTTGTCCAGCGCCTCGGCCTCTTTTTTCTTTTGAATATCTTCAGGAGTGTCCTGGCGTGGCCCGCCCCGGCCTTGTGCGTAAACCGGTCCTGTCAGCATTGCCAACAACACGACGCCGATTGTTAGTCGCCGCATAGCGTTTCCCCGGATCATGTTTCCTGCAGGAAGATTAGCACCTCTGGAAATGCCGCTCAATGTGATGAAATTGTTGCCTAATCGGCCTTTGGACCGTATGAGGCGGCAGTGTAGAATGCGGGTCGCCGCGGGTTAATCGCGCAATCGTAGAGACGTCCGAATGTCGCTCGCCCATGAGGCGTTACCGCCGTCACCCCTGAATATCCTTCGGCACAACTGGACGCGCGAAGAAGTGCGGGCGTTGTTCGCAATGCCGTTCCCGGAATTGATGTTCCGCGCCGCACAAGTTCACCGCGAGAATTTCGATCCCACCGAGGTGCAGATTTCGACTTTGCTGTCCATCAAAACCGGCGGCTGCCCGGAAGACTGCGCCTATTGTCCGCAGTCGGCGAAATACGACACCGGCGTGAAGGCCGAGAAGTTATTAGATCTCGACGTTGTACTCGCGGAAGCGCGAGCGGCCAAAGCCGGCGGTGCCTCGCGGTTCTGCATGGGAGCCGCCTGGCGATCACCAAAGGATCGCGACCTCGAGAAAGTTTGTGCGATGGTGGAGGGCGTGAAAGCACTCGGCATGGAAACCTGCGTGACGCTGGGCATGCTTACGTCCGATCAAGCGCGACAGCTGAAAGACTGCGGGCTCGACTACTACAACCACAATCTCGATACCTCGCCCGAGTTCTACGGCGAGATCATCACGACACGCACCTACCGCGACCGGCTCGACACGCTCGATCACGTGCGTGCCGCCGGCATCAACGTGTGCTGCGGCGGCATCGTCGGCATGGGTGAGGGGCCTGAAGATCGCATCGGGATGATTGCAACGCTCGCCGGATTGCCGGTGCATCCGGAAAGTGTGCCGATCAACATGCTGGTGCAAGTGGAGGGTACTCCGCTTGCGGGCGCCAAAGCGCTCGAGCCACTCGAATTTGTGCGTACTATCGCGGTCGCGCGCATCTGCATGCCGGAATCTGTCGTGCGGCTTTCCGCGGGCCGTGAGGATATGACCGAGGAAACGCAAGCGCTTTGCTTCCTGGCCGGCGCCAACTCGATTTTCTACGGACCAAAATTGTTGACAACGCCCAATCCTGGGCGCGACCGCGATATGGCGCTACTCGACAAACTCGGCATGAGGTCGATGGATTAGGTGAAGTTACGCACCAGTGCGAGACCGGCGAACAGTCCGCCGACCGACAGTGCGACCGACAGCAGAACATAAAGCGCTGCTAGTCCAAGTTCTCCGCGTTCATAAAGTAGGGCTACATCGAGCGAAAAGGTCGAGAATGTGGTGTAGCCGCCCAGAATGCCGGTGGTGAGAAAGAGTTGCCAGTGTTGCGGGATGCCGCCTTTGAACGCAAATATTGCGACCAGCAATCCCATTGCGACCGAGCCGCTGACATTTTCGAACACGGTCGCGTACGGGAACGC
The DNA here is from genome assembly GCA_049674125.1 of Pseudolabrys sp. Taxonomy (GTDB): domain Bacteria; phylum Pseudomonadota; class Alphaproteobacteria; order Rhizobiales; family Xanthobacteraceae; genus Pseudolabrys. The sequence continues at coordinate 4,352 of JBATYN010000436.1, forward strand.
CGTGCCCGGCAAGCGGGCGAACAGAAGATTGAAGCCATGGCGGAGCGCAGCGCCGACGCCGCCACCGATAAACACTATGATAAAGCCCATCGATCCAATCCCTATGTCTCAGGCAAACAAAAACCGCCCTGCGGCGGACAGATTCCTACCGCCATGTTGCGCGGTAGGAGTCATCAGCCCCTTACGGGCGGTTCTCGGGGGACCCCATCCCCATCACCGCGAAAGTACCGGCGGCGCAATGCAGGGTCAACGGGGACGCCGAAGACAATTCCTCCGCAGTCGAATACTGTTCGCGCGCTTTGACAGTGCCCGCTCCACCCCGCCGACGCCGACGTGCCTTTGATTGGTCGACAGCAGCCATCGCAGCGATGGCTATTGCCGCTGCGACCACGGTGTATGTGCGCGACGGACGCGAGCATTTTCTCACCATCCTGATGGGCGATGTGACTTTGTTCGCCGAGATGCTGCCCAAGGTCCTGGCAGGGTGCCTGATCGGTGCTTTTGTCACCCTGTTGCTTCCGCGCGAATTGGTGGCCCGTTGGGTCGGGCACGAATCCGGCTTCACGGGGCTCCTGATCGCCGCGTTTTTTGGCTTCCTGCTGCCCGGCGGTCCCATCACAATTTACCCGGTGGCTGGCGCATTCCTCGTGATGGGCGCCGATGCAGGCGCGGTCGTCGCGTTTATCGTGAGTTGGACTTTGATCGGTTACACCCGCGCGCTGGTGTGGGAGTTGCCGTTCTTTGGCCCGGACTTTGTAATCTGGCGCATTATCGCAGCAACCCCATTACCAATAGTTGCCGGGCTGCTGGCGCGCGCAGCGGTGCGTGCAGGATTCGAATATCGCGAGAGTCCGAAGTGACGCTTGCTATCAACATCCTGTTATGGCTCGTTGTCGCGGCCCTGGCATTCCTCGCAGCCATGCGAGGCCGGGTGCTGCTCGACAATGGTACGCGCGCCGGCGCTATGGAATTCATCCTGTTGCTGCCACGGATCGGAATCGGGGTGGTCGGTTCCGGTTTCGTCGCCGAGGCGCTGCCAAACGAATGGATCGCGCCGTGGCTGGGTCCACAATCGGGCTTTTTGGGAATCGTCATTGCCACAATAGGCGGCGCGCTTACGCCCGGCGGTCCGGTCGTCGGCTTCTCGATCGGTGCTGCCGCGTTGAAAAGCGGCGCGGGCGCACCGCAGGTCATCGCTTACTCGACCGCATGGGCGTTGTATGCGATCCACCGGCTGCTGATCTGGGAAGTGCCATTGATGCCCGCGCGTGTGGTTTGGCTACGTGCCGCGGTGTCGCTCCCGCTACCGTTCATGGCAGCGGCTCTGGCAATTCTCCTCGGGCGACCGTAGCACGCGTGGCGGCGACATTTTCTCACGTTTTCCCTGCGCTATTGACCATGCTAGCGTCACATCCGGAAGGCGGGGCTACACCGCCGCCGGGGGTGAGGGCACGATGGTAGAAGAAGTAAAAGCGGGCGCGGAATCGCAAGTTATTTCCGAAGAACAGCTCCGCAAAGCCGAAGAATACGTTCAACAAGAAGAAGGTGCGGCCAACCGGCTCGCGGGCTGGGTCGGAATAGTTGTGACCGCCATTGCGGTCGCGATGACGGTGTTCCACCTCTATGCCGCCTACGACATCGTACCCACGCAAGAGTTGCGCTACATCCACGTCGCCTTTGTGCTCACGCTCAGCTTCATGCTGTTTCCGCTCGCCGCGCGGTTCCGAAATCATGTGCAGTGGTTCGATGTGGTTCCGGCGCTCGCCGGCATCGGAATTATTATTTATGCACTCTGGGGCGGAGATGATTTCCTTGATCGTGCGGCGGTGCCCGACCGCTGGGACGTAATCTTCGGCTCTATCTTCATCGTCCTCGTACTAGAAGCAGCACGCCGTACCACCGGACCGATCATGCCGGTGGTTGCGATTTTGTTTATCGCTTATGCGATGTTCGGCCCGTATCTGCCGCCGCCCTGGACCCACCGCGGGTTCGATATTGCGCGCCTGGTCGGGCATTTGTTCATTACACTCGAAGGAATTTTCGGCGTCGCGGTCGACGTGTCGGCGACATTGATCATCATGTTTACGATCTACGGCGCCATCCTGCAGCATTCCGGTGCCGGAAAATTCTTTATCGATTTCTCGCTGGCAGTCATGGGTGGCAAGCCCTCAAGCGCGGGCCGCGCAGTTGTGGCGTCATCGTTTTTGCTGGGTGGGCCTTCCGGTTCCGGCGTTGCGACGACCGTGATGATCGGCACGGTGGCTTGGCCGATGTTGAAAAAGGCCGGGTTCGAAAAGGATGCTGCCGGTGGCTTGCTCGCCGCGGGCGGTCTCGGCGCGATTATTTCGCCGCCGGTGCTCGGTGCCGCAGCCTTCCTGATCGCCGAGTTCCTGAAGATCAGTTATCTCGACGTCATCTGGATGGCGACCATCCCGACCTGCCTCTACTACCTTTCGCTCCTGTTCATGGTCGAACTCGATGCGATGCGTTTCGGCGCGCAGGAAGTCGTGTTCAAGCAGGAATTGACGATCTGGCAAATGACCAAACGCTACGGCTTCCACTTTATCTCGTTGGTGGCCGTGGTCGTGTTCATGGTGATCGGCTACTCGCCGATGCTGGCGGTGTTTTACTCGACCGTGCTCGCCTTCGCGATGAGCGCGCTTGCGCCGGACACCGCTTTGGGCCCGCGAAATATTTTGCTTCCGCTGCTTGTCGCCTATGTCGTGGTCGCCGCTGGCCTGTTGATTCCGGGAGTCTCGGCCACGGCCGTCGGCAAAATCTTCGATTCTTACTTCCCGATGTTGGCCCTGATCTTGATGGGAGGCCTGGCATTCATCGGCCTCACATCCGCCGGCCAGAAGGCGGTACCCTCATCAAAAAAGATGACAATGGCATTCGCGGACGGCTCGATTGGCGTGCTCAGCGCCGCGACGACGTGCGCCGCAGCAGGCATTATCGTCGGCATAGTCACGCTGACAGGGCTTGGTCTGAAATTTTCATCGATCGTCATCGATTTTGCGGGCGGCAGCTTGCTGATGACGGCGATCTACACATCGCTCGTGGTCTGGATCATCGGTCTCGCGGTCCCGGTGACTGCGTCTTACATTATTTGCGCGGTGATCGCGGCCCCCGCGCTGATCAAGCTCGGCGTGCCCGACTACGCCGCACACATGTTCATCTTCTATTACGCAGTGCTCTCGGAAGTATCGCCGCCGACAGCGCTGTCGCCATTCGCAGCCGCAGCCATTACCGGCGGCGATCCGTACAAGACCACCATGCAGGCATGGAAATACACCTTGCCTGCATTCCTGGTGCCATTCGTATTCGTGCTCGATCCCCTGGGCATTGGCTTGCTGCTGAAAATCCCCAAGGACGGGTCCGTCATGGATATTGTCTGGATCACCGCGGTCACCGGCGCCGGCCTTGGGGCACTCTCGGTTGCCGCGCAAAACTGGGCGTTTCGCCGCACCACACCGGTCGAGCGCGGACTATTCCTGGTGACAGGGCTATTGTTGGTGTTCCCGAGCTTGCTGGAAGCCATGATGGAAAACATCACCGGGCTGGATATTCCGCATCCCGCGCCATTCGGGCTGGCGCTCGGCGCGGCGCTGCTCATATGGCAATGGATGAGCCGTCGCCCGGCGGCCGCTCCGGTCTAGCTATGGCGTCTACTCGCGAACTGAAGAAAGAAAAGTCAGGGAGGAAGAAAATGAAACGAGGATTCACAACCGCATTTGCCGGCATCGTCGCGGCCGCTCTCACCCTCGGAACCGCCCACGCGCAGCAGCGGGCGATCGCTATCGGCACCGGCGGCACCGGCGGCGTCTATTATCCGATCGGCGGCGCGCTCGCGAACCTGCTCTCGAAAACCTTTCCGGATATGCAGGCGACTGCCCAGGTCACCGGTGGCTCGGTCGATAACCTCAAGCTCATCAATTCGGGGCAAAGCGAGCTCGCGTTCTCAATGGCCGATGCTGCGCTCGACGCATTCAACGGCGTGGACAAATTCAAAGGCACGAAGGTGCCGCTCCGCACATTGATGGTGCTCTATCCGAACATCATGCACGTGGTGTCCATTGAAGGCACCGGCGTCAACACGCTCGCCGATCTCAAGGGCAGACGCGTGTCGACCGGCGCGCCCGGCAGCGCCACCGAAGTGATGGCCTTCCGTGTCATCGAAGCGGCCGGGCTCGACAAGGACAAGGACATGAAACGCGAGCGCTTGTCGGTCGCTGAATCGGTCAACGCGATCAAGGACCACAAGATCGATGCGTTTTTCTGGGTTGGTGGCCTGCCGACGGCCGGCGTGACCGATCTTGCAGCGACGCCGGGCACGAAGATCAAGCTGATCGATCACTCCGATGTCGTCGCCAAGATGAACGCGAAGTATGACAATCTGTATTCCACTGCGGTGATCAAGGCCAACACCTATCCGGGGCAGGACAAAGATAATCAAGTGTCTGCGGTGTGGAACATCCTTGTCACCAACGACAAGATGTCTGACCAGGACGCTTACAACATCGTCAAGGTGATCATCGACAAAAAAGCCGATCTGGTCGCCGTGCACAAGGATGCGGCGAGCTTCACGGTCGATAACCAGGTCGTGGCAAACTCGCCGATTCCGTGGCATCCGGGCGCCGTGAAATTTTTCAAGGAAAAAGGCGCCAAAATGTAAGACGGCGGCTTTTCGCCGGTTTCGCAACGGCCTCGCTTCGGCGGGGCCGTTTGCGTTTCAGGCGTGGTGGACGTGCGGCGTGCGTGTCGTGAGCGCAAGGCAAATGAAATACCCAAGTGCGCTCAGGAGCGCGATGCAAAAGCTCACCGGCCAGTCGGTGTAAAAGGCCATGGTCAAACCGAGCCAGGCCTCAGCAAGCGCAAGGACTGCCGATACGAGCAGTCCGCTCCAGAGACCCGCGGTCACGCGCTGCGCGGCCGCCGGCGGCCCGACCATGAGGGTGAATACCAGCAGGACACCGACGATTTGCGCGCACTCCGATACGGCCAGCGCGACGATGGCGAGAAATGCCGTTGATACGAAGCGCAGTGGTACGCCCTTGGCTTCTGCCAATTCCGGCTGAAGACTGGCAAAGATCAAGGGCCGCATGATAAGCGCGAGCGCCGCCAGCGTAATTGCGCCAAGCACCGCAAGGGTCGCGATCATGGAATGGTCGACCGCCAACACGTTTCCGAACAGAAGCGCGGTCGCCTGCGTTGCAAACGACGTGTAGTAGTGCAGGAACAGCAAGCCAAATCCGAGCGCCAGCGATAACACCACGCCGATGGCGATGTCGCGGTTGCTGATGCGCTCACTCAATGCGCCCATCACGATGCCGGCGGTGAGGGTGAAGGCCAGCAAGCCCCAAAGCGGAGCGAACCCGATCAATCCGGCGCCGGTCGCGCCGGCAAAGCCGATATGCGAGAGCGCGTGACCGGCGAAAGTTTGCCCGCGCATCACCAGGAAAAAGCCGACCAAGCCGGACACCACCGCAACGATCCCGGCGGCCGCGAAGGCATTTGTCATGAATTCGTAAGCGAACATCTCAGTGATGATGGTGGTGGTCGTGCTCGGAGCCGTGGGAGTGATGGTCGTGCAGGTGATCGGTGCGCTCGACGTCGCGGCCGCGCGACATGACGAAGATATGCCCGTCTGCGCGCACCACCTGGATATCGGTGCCGTAAAGTCGCGACAAAACCGGCGCGGTCACCACCTCTTCGACGCTGCCGAGCACGGCCTGGGCGTTTCCCAGGTAAAGCACCCGATCGAGTGTGCCCAGCAACTGGTTGAGTTCGTGCGCGCTAAACAGCACGGTAATCTTTCGCTCGCGGCAGACCTTGCGAACCACGTCAATCGCCACTTCCTGGTGGCGTGCGTCGAGACTGATCAATGGTTCGTCCAGCAGCAGCAACTTTGGTTGCCCGATCAACGCCTGCGCCAACAAAAGACGCTGTCGTTCGCCGCCCGACATGTCGGACAGGGGTCGGGTCGCGAGATCGCGCGCACCAACAGAATCGAGGGTCGCTTCGATCATGCCGTGGTCGTGGCGGCTGAATGACGGTAAGCCCCAGCGCTCGCCGTTGAGCGAGCTGGCGATGAAATCGCGTCCCCGCACCCGCAAATCAGGCAACACGGTGCGCAGCTGCGGCAGATAACCAATTGCCGGATTGCCTCGTTCGGGCGTGCGGCCAAACACTTTTACGGCGCCGCTGCTCGGCGCGATCAGGCCGAGGATAGCCCGCATCAATGTCGTCTTGCCGGCGCCATTGGGGCCAAGTACGCCGATAAATTCGCCCATCTCGATGTCGAAGCTGACATCCGACAGTACGGCGCGGCCGCCCATGTGAAGCATGGCGTGGTCGAGTGCGACGATGCTCAAGAGTTTGGCCCGCTGAGCGCCTTGTCGACCGCATCCAGTTCACCGAGCACCCAATCCTGGAACGAGACATTCGCCGGCATCGTTTCGGTAACACCGACGACGGCGACCTTGGCCTTGATGGCGATGTCGCGCAGCCGCTCGGTCAGCTTCTCGGAAACCTGGCTGTTGTAGATCAGCACTTTCACCTTTCGCTCTTTTAAGTCGTTTTCGAACGCTGCGACGTCGCGCGCGCTCGGCTCGGTGTCGTTCATCATGGCAAGTTGGAAGCGTTGGTTGCGCATTGTGAGCCCAAGCGCCTCCGCCATCGGGCCGAAAACCGGCTCGGTCGCAGTGACAGCGGCGCCACCGTGTTTTGTTTTTAGCTGGGCAACGCGCTGGGTGATACGCGCGAGGCCGGAAAGCGTTGCCTTAAGGCGTGCCGCATAGTCCGAGGCGTGAGCGCCATCTGCTGTCGTCAGCGCAGCGGCAAGTGCATGCGCCACGGCAGGCATTGTCGCCGGATCGTACCAAAGATGCGGATTGTCTCCCGGATTACGGCCGACGAGTTGTGCCGCACTAATGACGATACGGCCCGGCCGTGGCGCTGCGGCCAGGAGCTTCTCCATCCAGGGGTCGTAGTTGGCGCCATTGAGAATCACGATCTGTGCACCTGCGAGCTGGCGCACAATTCCGGGAGTAGTCTCGAACAAATGCGGATCCTGGTCCGGATTGGTCATGATGCTGGTGACCGAAATCCGATCGCCGCCGATCTGGCGGGCGATGTCGCCATAGAAATTCTCTGCCGCCACCACGGCGATCTGGCTTTCGGCGGCACGCACGGGAGCCGTCTGGCCAAATGCCAGGACCAGCGCGAGCGCGGTAGCGACTTTCATGCCCATTTGAGCCATCAAAACCAACGTAACATTATAACATTCATACGACAAGGCTGATG
>JBATYN010000437.1:0-6546 GCA_049674125.1 Pseudolabrys sp.
ACAGGGGGAATGGTCCCCATTCCATGAGATTTCCAATCGTAAATGGGTGTTAGCGGCTAAGCGCGACCGGGGTGCCGCCGGTTGATTGCCCTTCGAACCGGCCACCATCGACTTTGAACTGCGCCAGCAGCTCATTCTCGCTGTCCGTGATCGTAAGTGAGCCACTCTCCATTGCCCAATGTCGGCTCGTATAGAAATTACCGGGACACCCGCCATCCGGCGCAACGTTGCCGCTGCGCGCACCGGGCCGACCGCGGAATTCGAGACCGCAGGAAGGCGCGTTAGGGGCGGACAATATCCAGCGGCCGGTGAGGGATGCATCGACAGGTGGGGGCGCAGGCGTGGATGAGCCTAATGAAACCTGGTCGCCGGCGCAGCCCGTCAACGTGAGGGCGACAAGGACACCGGTGGCGGCCCTGACGGAGATCATCGTCCGGCGCGCCTCACTTCATCGTCGGTATAACGAATTCAGCGCCTTCTTTCGTGCCGGTCGGCCATCGGGATGTGATGGTCTTGGTTTTGGTATAGAAGCGTATTGAATCCGGTCCGTGCTGGTTGAGATCGCCAAACCCCGAGCGCTTCCAGCCACCAAAGGTGTGGTAGGCGAGCGGGACCGGAATAGCGAAGTTCACGCCAACCATGCCGACCTGAACGCGATTGACGAAATCGCGCGCGGTATCGCCGTCGCGCGTGAAGATGGCGACGCCGTTGCCGTATTCGTGCTCGGACGGAAGCCGCACCGCCTCCTCGTAGTCCTTGGCGCGAACAACAGACAGCACCGGGCCGAAAATTTCTTCCTTATAGATCCGCATGTCCGGCGTCACGTCGTCGAATAGGCAGCCGCCCATGAAGTTGCCGCCCTCGTAGCCCTGCAGTTTGAAGCCGCGGCCATCGACGACGAGCTTGGCGCCTTCCTTGACGCCAATATCGACGTAGTCCTTGACACGGTTGAGCGCGACTTTGGTGACGAGCGGCCCGTAATCGGCCTGCGGGTCGTTGGACGGACCGATCTTCAGGCTTTCAACGCGCGGGATCAGTTTCTCGACCAGAATGTCGGCGGTTTTTTTGCCGACGGGCACCGCAACCGACACTGCCATGCAACGTTCGCCGGCCGAGCCGTAGCCTGCGCCGACCAGCGCGTCGACCGCCTGATCCATGTCGGCATCAGGCATCACAATCATATGGTTCTTGGCGCCGCCGAAGCACTGCACGCGCTTGCCGTGGGCGCAGCCGGTCGAATAGATGTACTCGGCGATTGCCGATGAACCGACGAAGCCAATCGCCATCACGCGAGGATCGGTGAGCAACGTGTCCACCGCTTCCTTGTCGCCATTGACCACGTTGAGAATACCGGCTGGCAGTCCAGCCTCGACCATCAATTCGGCGAGGCGCATCGGTACGGACGGATCACGTTCCGACGGTTTGAGGATAAATGCATTCCCGCAAGCAATCGCCGGCGCGAACTTCCACATCGGAATCATCGCCGGAAAATTAAACGGCGTTATGCCAGCGACCACACCGAGCGGTTGACGAACGGAATAAAGATCAATGCCGGGCCCGGCGCCTTCGGTGTACTCGCCCTTCAGTAAATGCGGAATGCCGCATGCGAACTCCACCACCTCGATGCCGCGCTGGATGTCGCCGCGTGCGTCGGGAATGGTCTTTCCGTGTTCGGAGGAGAGGAGTTTGGCGAGGGTGTCGGCCTCTTTCTGGATGAGCTCGAGAAACTTGAACATGACCCGAGCGCGACGTTGCGGATTGGTCGCGGCCCAACCCGGTTGTGCTGCCTCGGCATTGGCGATGGCGTGTTCGACCTCGGAGTGTTTGGCGAGCGCAACTTTCGCCTGGACCTCGCCGGTGTTGGGGTCGAAGACATCGCCGAACCGTCCGGAGGCCCCTTTAACTGTCTTGCCGCCTATGAAATGGCCGATCTCACGCATGGGTCGAACTCCTCCGCTTCTTTTTATGGCCCGGAATGGGGACCATCAGTCATTCGGCGCCGTTTTTGTAGCAATTTTTGCAGCTTTTTCAGCGGCGGGCCGCGGCTAGCGGCTTTTTCCTAGCGTTTTTCTTTCACGAACGGTTAGCCTTTACCCCCTCTTAACAGCGCCAGTCTAGGGTCGTTACGGGACCCGGATATTCCGGGAATGCGTGCGCGTTGGGTGGTTGGTAATGGATATTGCGACCGGTCTGGGTCTGCTGTGCGGTGTCGCTGTCGTCGGCCTCGTGATTATGATGGGCGGCGACCTGCAGATGTTCGTCAGCGAACACGCATTCATCGTCATATTCGGCGGATCCTTCGCCGCCACGCTGATCCGCTTTCCACTTGCCTCGATTTTCCATGGGCTGCCGTTAGGGGCGAAGTTCGCCTTCACATTGCGGCGAATGAGCCAACGCGAACTGGTCGACGAATTGGCCGGTTTGGCTGAAATTGCCCGTAAGTCGGGACCGATCGGCCTGGAAAAGGTCGAGATCGAAGATCCCTTCCTCGCCAAAGGTGTCCGTTTCGTTGCGGACGGTTACGACGGCAATTTTATCCGCGACAATCTCGAACGCGATCGCGACAATTTCCTCACGCATCTCGATGAGGGCCAGAAGATCTACCGTGCGGTCGGCGACTGCGCGCCAGCCTTCGGCATGATCGGGACCTTGATCGGCATGGTGCAGATGTTCGCCAATATGACCGACCCGTCGAAGCTCGGTCCCTTCATGGCCGGCGCGCTTTTGGCGACTTTCTACGGCGCAGCTTTGGCCAACATGTTTTGCTTACCGATCGCCGACAAGCTGCATCTCAAGCTGGTGGACGAGGAAATCAACCGAACCCTGATCATCGACGGCATTTTGATGATCCGTGAAGCGAAAAGTCCAACGTTGGTGCGCGAGATGTTGCTCGCCTACCTGCCCGAGAAGCATCGCCACACTGAAGAAGACGTGGAAGAAGAGGCGGAGCCGGTGGCCGCATGATGCGGTTCGGTTTCGAGCCATAGAAAATGGCCAGGCGCAAGGAAGCTCACGGCGGCGGTCACGGGTGGTTCGTCACCTTCGCAGACTTGATGGGTTTGTTGGTCAGCTTTTTCGTGATGCTGGTCGCCTTTTCCACGCAAGACCAAGCCAAGCTTCAGGTTGTCGCCGGCTCAATGCGAGATGCCTTTGGCGTCCAGGATCGCGTCCGTTACTCCGGCATCATAGAAGTTCTCGGCTTGCCGACGCGTCCCAGACTAAAAAGTTCGGCGCATATCGATCCATCGGAGGCTTCGGCTACACCTTCGCCGGAGGACAGCGATCGTCAGCGCACATTTGGCGCGCGCTTCAAGGAAGATCGCAAATTCTCGCTCGCGTCCGCTTCGTTACGGCAAGCCTTACAGGACATGCCGGAGATCTCCGACGTTTCGAAACACATCATGCTCGAAGAAACTAAGCAGGGTCTCAACATCGAGATCGTCGACCAGGACGGCCGCTCGATGTTCCCGGATGGAGCCAAAGAGCCATTTGAGCGCACCAGAAAAATAATTCAGAAGATAGCGCCGCAGCTCAAGGCAATGCCGTACCGGCTTTCGATCGTCGGTCACACTGCTTCGAGCAAATTGCCCCCGAAGCCGGGCTACGGTCCGTGGGAACTATCGGCTGACCGTGCCAATGCCGTTCGTCAGATTCTGGACGCAGAAGGTGTACCACCGGGAAATGTATTCATGGTGGCGGGGAAGGCCGACACGGATCCGCTGTTCCCGGACGATCCGTCTATGTCGCCGAATCGCCGGGTTACCATCACTTTGATGCGGGAAGAGCCGCCGCTCCCAGAGAATCTGACCCCCTGACCAAGTGCAACCGCGGATCGGCCTAACCGGTTCAGAGAAAAGCGCGGTATTCTCCAGCCCACCACAATGATATAAGGCCCGCCTTCAATTCAGGCAGTGCGGACTACAGCTTATTTCAATGAGTGACGGCGCGAAAGAGATGACGGCCGCGCATACAGGCCACGACGCGCCTCCGGGACTTTTGGCGCTCGCGCTCGGCAGCGTCGGTGTCGTTTACGGCGACATCGGGACAAGCCCGCTCTACGCTTTTCGCGAAGCGGCAATCGCTGCCAGCACCAATCATATTGTGACGCGCGCCATTGTGCTCGGCGTGCTTTCACTCATTGTCTGGGCACTCATCATAACGGTGACCCTGAAATATGTCCTCATCCTGCTGCGCGCCGACAACAACGGTGAGGGCGGAACGCTTTCGCTGACCGCGCTGGCAACGCGCGCGCTGGGCAAACGCACCGCATTTGTCTTCATCCTTGGCGTGATCGGCGCCTCCATGTTTCTCGGCGACTCCGTGATCACCCCGGCTATTTCGGTGCTTTCCGCGGTCGAGGGCCTGAAGCTCGCAAGCCCGGCGTTCGGCGAGTTTGTCGCGCCGCTCACGGTCATCATTCTGATTGCGCTATTTGCTGCGCAGAGCCGGGGAACCGCCAAAGTGGCGGCGATGTTCGGCCCGATCATGGTTGTCTGGTTTATATCGATCACCATTGCGGGCGCCTTGCACATCCGCGACGATCCAACCGTTCTTGCCGCCATCAATCCGTATTATGGCATTGAGTTTCTTGTACATCACGGCACGATCGGCTTGGTCACGCTCGGCGCGGTATTCCTGGTGGTCACCGGAGGCGAGGCGCTCTACGCCGATCTCGGCCATTTCGGGCGAAAGCCGATCCAGGTCGCGTGGCTCAGTCTCGTCCTGCCCGCGCTCCTGATCAATTACTTCGGGCAGGGCGCGAAAGTGCTGGCCGATCCAGCGGCGATCGAAAATCCGTTTTATCGTCTCGTGCCCGAGCCCTTCCTGTTGCCGATGGTCGTGCTGGCGACAGCTGCAACGGTGATCGCAAGTCAGGCGGTCATTACTGGCGCCTATTCTCTCGTGCACCAGGCAATCCAGCTTGGACTGTTGCCCCGGCTTGCCATCCTGCACACCTCGGCTTCTCACGTTGGCCAGATCTATATTCCACGGGTTACGGTCGCGCTGATGATTGGTGTGCTCCTGTTGGTAGGATTATTCCGGACCTCGAGCGCGCTCGCTTCCGCTTACGGAATTGCGGTTGCGACGACCATGGTGGTCGATGGGCTGCTTGCCTTTGTGGTGATCTGGAGGGGTTGGCAATGGCCGCTCTGGAAGACCGTGCTCCTCATCGCGCCTTTTGTTTTCGTAGACGTAATTTTCTTCTCAGCTAACTTTCTCAAATTGTTTGAAGGTGCGTGGGCGCCGCTTCTGTTTGGCGCGAGCATGGTCCTGTTGATTTTGACCTGGCGTCGCGGCACCGGAATTTTGATTAACAAGACTCGGCGCACGGAAGTGCCCCTCGACACGTTATTCCGTAGTTTGGAGAAAAAGCCGCCGCATTTTGTGCCGGGCACCGCCGTCTTCCTTACCAGCGATCCGGGATTCGCACCGACGGCGCTGCTGCACAATCTCAAGCACAACAAAGTGCTTCATGAGAGCAATGTGATTCTCACGATCATCACCGCGGACACCCCGCGCGTGCCTGAAGAAGACCGGGTGCTGATCACCCCGATGTCGAAGCACTTTTCTCGCGTGTCGCTGAAATTTGGCTACATGGAACAGCCGAACGTGCCGAAGGCCCTCGCGATCGCGCGCAAGCACGGCTGGCAATTCGACATCATGTCGACGTCTTTTTTCCTGTCGCGGCGCGCGCTTAAGCCATCGGCGAAGTCGGGGATGCCATCCTGGCAGGACCATCTCTTCATCGCACTTGCGAGGTCGGCGAGCGACGCCACCGACTTCTTCCAGATTCCAACCGGAAGAGTGGTCGAGGTCGGCACCCAGGTTACAGTCTGATTCCCAGCCGCGGGCCGGGCCCGGTGCTTCTAACTCATTGAAAATACAAAGAAATAACTGGATGCCCTCTGCAATTTTCGCATGGCTCGTGATGCTGGATTGCGTAAATGCGTATCCTTGTCGGGTTGGCGCGGCGTTATAAGCCGCGACCCGCCGATTTTTGCATTGCAAAAAAAACAAGAAATTCAGGCCAACGTTCCATGTCTCAAAGGATCGCCGCCGCCGAGGGCAGCCCGGTCGCAACCCCTGACGGCAGCGAAGCGGTGGCGAAAACCAGCTTCTGGGCGCTCGCGCTCGGCAGCATTGGCGTAGTCTACGGCGACATCGGCACGAGCCCCCTTTACGCCTTGCGCGAGGCGGTGCTGGCAGCGACCGGGTCCGGCAATGCTGTCAGCGAGCCGATTGTCCTTGGCATCCTGTCGCTGATCCTCTGGGCGCTGTTTTTGGTGGTCACCGCCAAATACGTCCTCATTTTGTTGCGCGCGGACAACAAGGGTGAGGGTGGCACGCTTGCTCTGATGGCGCTTGCTTCTCGCGCGCTCGCGCGCGGCGGCGGCATTGTCATCCTGCTGGGCATTATCAGCGGCGCGCTGTTTTATGGCGACGCTATCATTACCCCGGCGCTTTCGGTCCTTTCGGCAGTCGAAGGTCTCAAAGTCGTGACGCCGGCATTCGACGCCTACGTCGTTCCGCTTACGGTTTTCATCC
>JBATYN010000438.1:0-3691 GCA_049674125.1 Pseudolabrys sp.
GGTCATGAACGCCATCAACGACGCGCTGCGTCCGCTTGGCGCGCGGCCACTCACCGACATGCCATTCACGCCGGACAAGATTCTTCACGCGTTGGGGAAGGTTTAGCTCGTCCTCATCCTGAGGAGGCCGCGGAGCGGCCGTCTCGAAGGATGAGGAGGCCGCGGAGCGGCCGTCATCGCAAGTCGGCCTTGGCCAACTTGCGCTCGTAACAATCCGATCTCGGGTAGACCCGAGATCGGTGGATGGGGGCAGCCCCATGGTTCGAGACGCGTCGCTGCGCGACGCTCCTCACCATGAGGCCGACTGACTCAAAACTTGATCATGTCGCTTTTGGTCAGCGTCGTCTTTGCCGACAGCAGCGGCGCGTTCGCGAACGTGAAGACCGTGCTGTAGTCGGAATAGGCATCAACCGCCGACAGACCATCCACCGGCACGATGACGTTCATGCCGCGAAATGCCGCGCCGCTTCCGGTATAGAGCACCGCACCGTTCGACGCGGTGCCGACCACAATCACCGTGGTGATACCCTTGTCCTTAAGGATTTTTTCCAGATCGGTGCGCAGGAACTTGTCGGGACCAGACAGCACATGCGGCTCGTCCGCGAGCGGCGCCACGTCCGTGATGACGTCAGCCGGCGTGCTGTTTGCGATGATGGAATAGATCACGGGAACCTTGGCGGCGCGCGCTTCGGCGAGCAGCTTCTTCATCGCCGGAATGGTGTCGAGGCAGCGTGGCCGCTTGCCACAGTTCTGGTTCATGAAATCGAGCATCAGCAGCGCGGTGGTCTTGGGATCGACCGTCACAGGCTTCAGGGCGGGCGCCGCCGGCGCCTTCATGCCAGCCCACTCGTCCATGATGTTAGCCGCCTGCGCGGGTAAAGCGAGCACTGCCAGAACGGCAATAGCGAATAGATTACGTTTCATGAATGTCCTCCTCTTTCAGGCTTGTTTTGTGGTGGGGATCATGCGCAAGCGTCGCGTGACCTGTCAAAGCACTGATGACGCACCCCGCTTGATGAAACACCAGTGACCGGCGAATATTGCCAAGATAACGGGCGGCACAATTTGACGCTGCGAAATAACGAAAAGACCGGAAGGAAACGCTAAATGAATATCAAGGTCGGCAAACAAGCAATCGCCGAGGCCAGCAAAAAGCTCAGCAATTGGGGCCGCTGGGGCAAAGAAGACCAGATCGGCACCCTCAACCACGTCACGCCTGAGGACATCGTGAAGGCGGCCAATCTGATCCGCTCCGGCAAGGTGTTCGCACTTGGCATTCCGCTCGACCGCGAAGGCCCACAAACCGGACTGTTCGGCGGCCGCTTCAATCCGATCCACCAGATGCTGGCCACGGGCACCGACGCCATCGCCGGGCGGCAAGACTGGAACAAGATTCGCTATGCCGACGACACGCTGATGCTGTGCGTGCAGGGCGCGACCCACTGGGACGCGCTCGGCCACATCTTTTATGAGGACAAAGGCTACAACGGCCACGAAGCAAAAATGGTCGACGCCCGCGGCCTCAACGTCCTCGGCATCGAGCACTCCAAGAACAAGATGGTCGGCCGCGGCGTCCTGCTCGACATCGCGCGTTTCCGTGGCGTGAAATGGATGCAGGACGGCGAAAGCATTTCCAACGACGAACTGGATAAATGTGCCAAGCAGCAGAATGTATCCATCGGCCGCGGCGATTTTGTCATTGTGCGCACCGGGCAGATGGAACGCTGCCTGGCGGAGAAGGAATGGGGCGGCTACGCCGGCGGCGATGCGCCCGGCGTCAAGTTCGAGAATTGCTACTGGTGTCAGGAAAAGCAGTTGGCAGCGATCTGTACCGACACCTGGGGCGTCGAAGTGCGGCCAAATGAGACGACCGAAGCTAACCAGCCCTGGCATTGGGTCGTGATCCCGGCGATAGGCCTGTGCATGGGTGAGATTTTCTACCTCAAGGAACTCGCCGAGGATTGCGAACAAGACGGCATCTATGAGTTCTTCTTCTGCGGGCCACCGCTGATCATCACCGGCGGTACAGGCTCTCCGATCAATCCGCAGGCAATTAAGTGACGCCGCAGGCGTCATCCCGGACGCGCCGAAGGCGCGATCCGGGATCTCGAGCCGAAATTGCCAGCGTCACGCCGAGCGAAAGCAACGCATGGGGCAACCGGGGCTCGAGATAATATGGAATTTCAGTGAGTGCTGGGTCCCCGCCTTCGCGGGGACGACCGGTTTGTGAATGGAGAGACTCATGGCTCGTTGGCTCAAGCGCGGAATGGACGCGGGCGCGATCAAAGCCGCCGACGCCAAGGTGCGCGAAACGGTGGAGAGCATTCTCGCCGATATCGACGCGCGCAAGGATCAGGCGGTGAAAGATCTGTCGAAGAAATTCGACAACTGGTCGCCGAAAGACTTCCGCCTGTCGCCACAAGAGATTGAAGCGGCCATCGCACAAGTGCCCAAGCGCGATATCGAAGACATCAAGTTTGCGCAAGCGCAGGTGCGCAACTTCGCGCAGAAGCAGCGCGAGACAATGCACGACCTCGAAGTGGAGACGCTGCCCGGCGTCGTGCTCGGCCATCGTCACATCCCGGTAAACTCGATCGGCTGTTACGTGCCGGGCGGGCGCTACCCGATGGTCGCTTCGGCCCATATGTCGATCGTCACCGCCAAGGTCGCGGGCGTGAAGCGCATCATCGCCTGCGCACCGCCGTTCAAGGGAGGCCCGCACCCTGCGATTGTCGCGGCCATGCATTTCGGCGGCGCCGACGAGATCTTTGTGCTCGGCGGCGTACAGGCGGTTGCGGCGATGGCGCTCGGCACCGAAACGATCAAGCCGGTCGACATGATCGTCGGCCCCGGCAATGCTTACGTCGCTGAGGCCAAGCGCCAGTTATTTGGCCGCGTCGGAATCGATTTGCTCGCCGGCCCGACCGAGACACTGATCATTGCCGATGAGAGCGTCGATGGCGAAATCTGCGCCACCGATCTGCTGGGCCAGGCCGAGCACGGCCCCACCTCCCCCGCGGTGCTGATCACCAATTCCGAAAAGCTTGCGCGCGCCACCATGGCGGAAGTCGAGCGCCTGCTATCGATTCTTCCCACCGCTGACGCTGCCGGTCAGGCCTGGAAAGACTATGGCGAAGTCATTGTTTGTAACGATGAAGCCGAAATGATCGTGGAAGCCGACCGCATCGCTTCCGAACACGTGCAGGTTATGACTCGTGACCCCGACGTATTCCTCAACGGCATGAGGAATTACGGCTCCTTATTCCTCGGGCCGCGCACCAATGTCGCCTATGGCGACAAGGTGATTGGCACAAACCATACACTCCCGACAAAGAAGAACGCGCGCTTCACCGGTGGCCTCTGGGTTGGGAAATTCATCAAGACCTGCACTTACCAGAAAGTACTGACCGATAAGGCGAGCGCCATGATCGGCGAATACTGCTCGCGGCTGTGCATCCTGGAAGGCTTCTCCGGCCACGCCGAACAAGCCAATATCCGCATACGCCGCTACGGCGGCCGTAATGTTCCTTACGCCCAGGCGGCGGAGTGATCGTGGTCGACCGGCCTACCACCCCCTCTTTCCGTCTCGACGGCAAGCACGCGTTGGTCACAGGCGGTGGCCGCGGGATCGGGCTCGCCGCCGCTGCGGCACTGGCGGAGGCTGGCGCAGAGGTGACGCTGGCCGCGCGCA
>JBATYN010000439.1:0-2026 GCA_049674125.1 Pseudolabrys sp.
GAGCAATGGTCATGGCGGAGCACTCATTGAACCATCACAAACGTTCTCCGATTCGCAATCGACTTTGACTCGCCCGCATGCGTGATTGAGATCAGTTCGGTCAGAAAAATGGCTACACAGTCTGAAGTTATTGCAGCCGATCCAGGTCTTGCGGTTCTGGTGTTGCTCTTGCGTTATCACGGGATTGCCGCAGATCCTGAACAAATCTGTCATCGCGCCGGCGCCGTAGGCATCGGTATTCCCGAAATGTTGCGCAGTGCCAAGGAACTTGGCCTCAAAGCGCGCTCACGCCAGACCAATTGGGATAGCCTGGCCAATACGCCTCTGCCGGCCATCGCAGCACTGCGCGACGGCGGATTTTTGTTTCTAGCCAAGGTCGGCGACGACAAGGCTTTGGTCCAATCGCCGTTGTCACCGCGGCCGGGCATCATGACACGCGCAGAGTTCGAGGCGGTGTGGGACGGCCGGCTGGTCCTCATGACGCGGCGCGCGGCACTGGCAAATTTGTCCCGGCGTTTCGATATCACCTGGTTTCTCGGCGCGATTCACAAATACCGGCGGATGCTCGGCGAGGTGCTGTTAGCCTCATTCTTCCTTCAGGTCTTTGCGCTAGTTTCACCGCTATTTTTTCAGGTCGTTATCGACAAAGTTTTGGTGCATCGCACTCTCAGCACGCTCGAGGTGCTGGCCGTCGGGCTGGTGGCGATCGCGATTTTCGAGACAATTCTTGGGATCTTGCGCACTTATGTGTTTGCGCACACCACTAACCGCATCGATGTCGAATTGGGTGCCCGGCTGTTCCAGCACCTGGTCGCGTTGCCGGTCGGCTATTTTCAGGCGCGGCGGGTCGGCGATTCTGTTGCGCGGGTGCGTGAGCTCGAAAACATTCGTAATTTTCTGACCAGCTCGGCGCTCACGCTCGTAATCGATCTGTTCTTCACCATCGTGTTTCTCGGCGTGATGTTTGTCTATTCGCCGTTCTTGTCTTTCATCGTGATCGGTGCATTTCCGTTCTACATTGCCATTTCAGTTGCCGCAACGCCGCTATTCCGGCAACGTCTCAACGATAAATTTTCGCGGGGTGCCGAGAACCAGGCGTTTCTCGTCGAAACCATCACCGGCGTTGAGACGCTCAAAGCCATGGCGGTCGAGCCACAGATGCAGCGTCGCTGGGAGGAGCAGCTCGCCGGCTATGTGGCCGCCAGCTTTCGCGTACTCACTCTCGGCAATATGGCGAGCCAGTCGGTTCAGCTCGTCAGTAAGCTTGTCACCGCCGGCGTCCTATTTTTTGGTGCCAAGCTCGTCATCGAGGGCGACCTCTCGGTAGGCGAACTCGTCGCTTTCAACATGCTGGCTGGACGGGTTAGTGCGCCAGTCCTGCGATTGGCACAAATCTGGCAGGATTTTCACCAAGCGCGTCTTTCAGTGGCGCGGCTCGGCGACATTCTCAATACCCCGGCTGAACGTAGCTTTAAGACCGGGCGCGCGGCCCTGCCAGCAATCCGCGGCGACATCGCATTCGAGAATGTCACCTTTCGCTATCGCGTTGATGGGCCGGAAGTTCTGCATGAAGTGAGCCTTAGCGTGCCAGCTGGTCAGATCGTTGGCATCGTTGGGCCTTCTGGTTCGGGAAAAAGCACGCTGGCCAAACTTATGCAGCGGCTCTACGTGCCCGAGAGTGGACGTGTGCTAATCGACGGCGTTGATCTCGCCATGGTGGACACTGCTTGGCTACGTCGACAATTGGGTGTCGTTCTCCAGGAAAGTGTGCTGTTTAATCGGTCTGTTCTCGACAATATCGCGCTTACCGATCCCGCCATGCCGATCGAACAGGTTGTTGCGGCTGCGCAACTCGCAGGCGCCAATGAATTCATTCTGGCGTTGCCAGAGGGCTATGACACCATCGTCGGCGAACGAGGGTCAAGCCTTTCAGGAGGCCAAAAACAACGGATCGCAATCGCTCGCGCTCTCATCAGCAATCCCCGGATCTTGATTTTCGACGAGGCAACGAGCGCACTCGATTATG
>JBATYN010000440.1:0-7239 GCA_049674125.1 Pseudolabrys sp.
GGTCGAGATCGGCTTTTCGAACCACGTGCGAATGAACTGCATCTCATCATCGAGACGCAGGCTCTTCTTTTCAACGCGGGCGAATGTATGTGATGGCATTGCTGCGAGGTTCACGCGTACACGCGGCGGGCCCCGCCGCAACACTCACGGGTATAGAGGCCAAGGCGAGGGGTCAAGATGGGTCACCCCGATTGGCTGCCACGGCTTCCAAGCCCGTCAAGAAACTCTTTGACTCGGCTGAAGAAACCGGCGGATTCCGGCTGAGTGTCCTCAGACGAGAGCTTTTCGAACTCCGCCAGTAGCTCGCGCTGGCGTTTGGTCAAGTTTTGCGGCGTTTCCACCGCTACTTGAACGTACATGTCGCCGGTTTGTTTCGCCCGCAGGACCGGCATTCCCTTTCCACCCAGACGGAAACGGCGGCCAGTCTGGGTGCCAGGCGGGACTTTGACCTTGACCTTGCTGCCGTCAATGGCCGGCACCTCGAATTCTCCGCCCAAAGCCGCGCTGATCATGGAGATCGGCACCCGGCAATGCAGGTCCGCCCCATCGCGCTGAAAGAATTCGTGCGGCGCCACTTCGAGAAAAATATAAAGGTCGCCGGTCGTACCGCCCCGCAAACCGGCTTCGCCTTCGCCGGCCAGCCGTATACGAGTGCCATCCTCCACACCGCTGGGAATGTTGACCGATAGCGTGCGTTCGCGTGTCACGCGACCACCGCCGCCGCAAACCTTGCAGGGATCGTCGATAACCTGGCCGCGGCCGTGGCACGTCGGGCACGTCCGCTCGAGCGTAAAGAAGCCTTGCGCATGGCGGATTTTGCCGGCGCCGCCACAACTGGCGCACGGTTTCGGCTTGGTGCCCGCCTTGGCGCCGCTACCTGAACAGGCCTCGCATGTCACCGACGTCGGGATGCGGATCTGCGCTGTTTTGCCGGTGAAAGCCTCATCGAGGCTGATTTCCATATTGTAGCGCAGGTCGGAGCCGCGTTCGCGGCCTGTGCCGCGTCCTCGCGCCGACCCCATCCCGAAAATACCTTCAAAAATGTCGGCGAACGTCGAACCAAAATCGGCGCCAAAGCCATGCGCCCCGCCACCCATACCGTGTTCAAATGCAGCGTGGCCGAAACGGTCATAGGCGGCGCGCTTGTCGCCGTCCTTGAGGACGTCGTAGGCCTCGTTGATCTCCTTAAACCGGTGTTCGCAATCATTATCCCCCGGATTGCGATCCGGGTGATGCTGCATGGCCAGCTTGCGGAATGCCGCCTTCAGCTCGATTTCGGTGCAGCTGCGGGTAACGCCCAGAACTTCGTAATAGTCGCGCTTGGACATTCGGATTCCGCCCTAATTCACCGCGCCGGAATAGCCGTACTTGATTCGGCCACCCAAGGTCCCTGCAAAGATGCACCCCCGGGTGCGATACCCGGGGGTGACACCGTTCACGGACGACCTGCGCATGGCTTGCGCCCTGCGATCAGGCGGATTTTTTCTTGTCGTCGTCGACCTCGGTGAACTCCGCGTCGACCACGTCTTCTTTCTTCTCGGCTGAGCCTTCCTCGCCAGCGCCAGGAGGAGCGCCAGGACCAGTGCCTTGCGCATCCTGTTGCAGCTTGTACATGGCCTCACCCAGTTTCATCGACGCTTGCGCAAGCGCAGTCGTCTTCGCCTGGATTGCCGTAGAGTCATCGCCTTTGAGCGCTTCTTTCAGATCGGCAATGGCGTTCTCGATCGCGGTGCGCTCGGCATCGCCGACCTTCGAACCATGCTCGGAAAGCGCCTTCTCGGTAGAGTGCACAAGTGCCTCGGCGTGGTTTTTGGCCTCAACCGCGGCTCTGCGCTTCTTGTCATCCTCGGCGTGAGCTTCCGCGTCCTTGACCATCTTTTCGATGTCGGTTTCGGACAACCCGCCCGAAGCCTGAATGCGTATCTGCTGCTCTTTGCCGGTGGCTTTGTCCTTGGCCTGAACGTTGACGATGCCGTTCGCGTCGATGTCGAAAGTGACTTCGACTTGCGGCACGCCACGCGGCGCTGGCGGAATGCCGACGAGATCGAACTGGCCGAGCATTTTATTGTCGGCGGCCATCTCGCGTTCGCCCTGGAACACGCGAATCGTGACCGCATTCTGGTTGTCCTCGGCAGTCGAGAACACCTGCGACTTCTTGGTCGGGATAGTTGTGTTGCGATCGATGATGCGCGTGAACACGCCGCCCAGCGTCTCGATGCCGAGCGACAGGGGAGTCACGTCGAGCAACAGCACGTCCTTGACGTCGCCGGCCAGCACGCCGGCCTGAATGGCGGCGCCGATGGCAACCACCTCATCCGGGTTGACGCCCTTGTGCGGCTCCTTGCCGAACAATTGCTTCACAACTTCCTGCACCTTCGGCACGCGCGTCCTGCCGCCGACCAGCACGACCTCATTGATCTGCGCGGCCGAGATGCCGGCATCCTTGAGCGCCTGCTTGCAGGGTTGGATGGTCTTCTGGATGAGATCGTCAACCAGCGCCTCGAACTTGGCGCGGGTGAGCTTCATAGTCAGATGCTTGGGACCGGAGGCATCGGCCGTAATGAACGGTAGATTGATTTCGGTCTGTGTCGTCGACGATAGTTCGATCTTCGCTTTCTCCGCCGATTCCTTGAGCCGCTGCAACGCGAGCTTGTCGCGGCGCAAATCGATGCCCTGCTCTTTCTGGAATTCGTCGGCGAGATAGTTGACGAGCCGCATATCGAAGTCTTCGCCGCCCAGGAACGTATCGCCGTTCGTGGACTTCACCTCGAACACGCCGTCGCCGATCTCGAGAATCGAGATATCGAACGTGCCTCCGCCAAGGTCATAGACCGCGATGGTGCCGGTCTTCTGCTTGTCGAGACCGTAGGCGAGCGCGGCGGCGGTCGGCTCGTTGATGATGCGCAGCACCTCGAGCCCGGCAATCTTGCCGGCGTCCTTGGTGGCCTGACGTTGCGCGTCGTTGAAATAGGCCGGAACGGTGATGACAGCCTGTTCGATCTTCTGCCCGAGATTGGCTTCCGCCGTTTCCTTCATCTTTTGCAAAATGAAGGCTGAGATCTGCGAAGGCGAATATTGCTTGCCGTCCTCCTCGACCCAGGCATCGCCATTCGAAGCCTTGCTGATCTTGTAGGGGACGAGCTTTTTGTCTTTCTCCACCATCGGGTCGTCGTAGCGCCGTCCGATCAGGCGCTTGACCGCGAAGATGGTCTTTTCCGGGTTGGTGACCGCCTGGCGCTTGGCCGGCTGGCCGACGAGACGCTCGCCGTCGTCGGTGAAGGCGACAATCGAAGGTGTCGTGCGCATACCTTCGGCGTTCTCGATAACTTTCGGCGTCTTGCCATCCATGACGGCGACGCACGAGTTGGTGGTGCCGAGGTCGATTCCGATGACCTTGCCCATGGTTCTTCCTCTCAATTGCGGCAGGCCGGCCGGGCCACTTGGCGCCCGTGTGGGTATGTCAGCGGCTCATCCGCAGACCCCCTATCCAGCCCCCTGGATACGCTATTCGCCGTATTTTCACGGCTTACTCGCTCATATAGGAGGGCCCCGGGTGCCTGCAAGCCAGCCGCTCACGAATTCGCGAGGAGCCGGCTTTAGACCGCCTCAAATGGTTATCGGGCCATTGCCGCACCCGCCAAGGCCGGTTAGGCAGACCCACCCCAACTCATTGGAAAGTCCATGTGCCGTCGATTGTTTGTTTACCTGTTCGCAGCCTGGGCCGGGTTGGCGGCCCTAGCCCCCCTCGCCCGTGCCGAGCCGGTTTTCCCGACCGGCCTGCGGATCGGCCTGGAGCCCCCCGGCGAATTGAAGCTGAGCACGCGCTTTCCCGGTTTTGAGGACCTCGACCGCAAGGTGTCGGTCGCCATTCTCGACCTGCCGATCAGTGCTTATGCCCAGCTTGAAGCCGCGGCCTTCAACAAGGTCCAGCAGGAGCTTCAGGAGGTGAAGCGGGAAAGCTTCCCCTTCGAGAGCGGCATCGGTTTTCTGATCAGCGGTGTCGCTCAGCAAAACGGTGTCGGTCTGCATCGCTGGTCCCTGCTGGCGCAGGCGGTCGGCGGATCGGTGCAAAATCTCACAATGCTGATCAACGTGGAGGTGCCGGACAGTGCGCTTGCCATCTATTCAGACGCTGTCATTCGTAAAATGCTCGCGAGCGTCACCTTCCGGCCGTCGCCTATCCAGGAACAACTCAGTCTTTTGCCCTTCAAGCTCGGCGAACTGTCCGGCTTTCGGGTGATGCAGGTGTTGCCCGCCGGTGGCCTCATCCTCGGGGATACAACGGCCGACCCGAACGCGCCGCAGCCTTTCATGATTATTTCGGTTGGCGTCGGCGGGCCGCCTGACGCAAACGACCGCGCTCTTTTCGCACGCGACTTGCTGTCGACCGCACCCGTGCGCGACCTCCGGATGCAATCCTCGGAGCCGATGCGGGTCAACGGTTTGGCGGGTCACGAAATCCGGGCCCAGGGGAAAGCGCCGGGGGGCGAATCGGTGTCAATGGTGCAGTGGCTACGGTTCGGGTCCGGGGGCTATTTGCGTGTGATTGGCGTAAGCCCGACAGAAAAATGGGACCAAATGTTCGACCGGTTCCGTGCGGTGCGCGACGGCGTCGAGATGCATTGAAAAATCAGCCGGTCGCGTCGTCCGGCCGCGGATTATCGTTCGCGGTCGCTTTCGATTTTGGCGCGGCCTTGCTGACCGCAACCATTGCCGGACGCAGGACGCGATCGCCAAGCATGTAGCCGGCCTGAATGACCTGCGCGACCTGACCGGGCGGCAGATCGGATGTCGGCACTTCGTACATTGCCTGATGGACGTTTGGGTCGAACTTCTCGCCCTCCGGCGAGAATTTTTTCACACCATTCTTTTCCAGCGATTTCATGAGTTCCCGCTCGGTGAGTTCGACGCCCTCGATGAGCGCTTTCACCTTGGCGTCGGCCGCTTCCCGGAACTCGGACCCAATCGCTTCCAGCGCACGATGCATGTTATCGGCGACTGCCAATACGTCGCGCGCAAACCCGGCAATGCCATAAACCCGTGCGTCGAGCACTTCACGCTCGGTGCGTTTGCGCAAGTTCTCCATCTCGGCAAGCGTACGTAACAGCTTGTCCTTGAATTCGGAGGCTTCGCGCTTGGCCTCGGCTACCGGATCGGCGGCTTCTGGAGCCGTGGTATTGCCGGTCTCGTCAGTCACAGTTTCAGCGTCACGGGCAGTCGGGTCCGTCATCGTGCTCAATCCATCCTCAGCAATATTCGGATGACCGGGATATCAGGGCTCTGGCGCAAAAAATCAAGCATTTATAGTGCCAGTAACCGGCTAACCACCCGCGCCGTATAATCAACCATCGGAATTACGCGGGCATAATTGAGCCTGGTGGGTCCAATCACGCCGATCACGCCGACGATCCGGCCTTTGCTATCGCGATAGGGTGCCACGATGGTGGAGGATCCCGAAAGCGAAAACAGCTTGTTCTCCGACCCAATGAAGATGCGCACGCCGTCGGCGCGTTCGGCGCGGCCGAGCAAGTCGATCACTCCACGCTTGGTTTCCAGCGCATCGAACAGCGAGCGGACGCGCTCCAGATCTTCAAGAGCATGGAGATCTTCCAGCAGATTGGCATGACCACGCACAATCAACTGGCGATCTTCGCTCTCACCACCCGACCAGCTGGCAAGCCCGGCCGCGATCACTTTTTGCGTCAGCTGATCAAGTTCGGCTTGGCCTGCGGTCACCGCTTTTTCGATCTCGCCGCGCAAATCGGCAAGCGTCTTGCCGCGAATGCGTGAGTTGAGAAAATTTCCGGCTTCTGTCAGCGACGACGTCGGCAGCCCAGGGGGCACGTTCAGGACGCGGTTTTCAACCTGCCCATCCTCCGCGACAAGAACGGCGAGCGCCCGCTCCGGCTCCAGCCGGACAAATTCAATGTGCTTGAGTCGTACGTTATTTTTTGTGGTGAGCACGACGCCAGCCGAGCGCGTCAGTCCCGACAACATTTGCGAAGCCTCCGTCAGCACGGCTTCGATCGATTTGGCGTTTTGCGTGCCCGCCACCTGCGCTTCGATTGAGCGTTGATCCTGCTCGCTGAGGTCGCCGACCTGCATGAGCGCGTCGACGAAAAATCGCAGACCGATTTCTGTCGGCAATCGCCCCGCCGATGTGTGCGGCGCATAAATAAGACCGAGCTGTTCCAGGTCCGACATCACATTGCGGACCGAGGCGGGCGACAGCGTGATGGGCAGCAGGCGCGACAGATTGCGCGAGCCCACGGGTTCGCCGGTCGTGAGGTAGCTCTCAACGATCTGGCGGAAGATCTCGCGCGAGCGCTCGTTGAGTGCCGCAAGACTGACCTGCGTCGCACCGATCGGAATGTCGTGAGAGGCCAAAGCCCAACTCCTTCATAACCAGCCCACAATTGACCATTAGGGCGGTCTTGTTCAAGCCGGACGTATCGTTATGGTGTGCGGCCAATATCAAGGGAGCACGCCTGATGCGGCCGAGCCGCCGACAAGTCGACGAATTGCGCGCGGTTTCGTTGGAACGCGGGGTGGTCAAATACGCCGAGGGCTCCTGCTTCGTGAAATTCGGCGATACCCATGTGCTGGTCACTGCCAGTCTGGAGGAGCGGCTGCCGCCTTGGCTCAAGGGCCAGGGGCGCGGCTGGGTTACCGCCGAATACGGCATGTTGCCCCGCGCGACCTCCGAACGCACGCGACGCGAGGCCAGTGCCGGCAAACAGGGTGGCCGCACGGTCGAGATTCAGCGGTTGATCGGCCGCAGCCTGCGCTCGGTCGTTGACCTGCCCGCTCTGGGCGAGCGGCAAATCACGGTCGATTGCGACGTGATTCAGGCCGATGGCGGGACCCGCACCGCTTCTATTACCGGCGCCTGGGTGGCGCTCGCAGATTGCCTGAACTGGATGAAAGCGCGGGACATGCTCAAGGCCGAGGTATTGCGCGATCACATCGCTGCGGTTTCCTGCGGCGTATGCAAGGGCACCGCAGTTCTCGACCTCGACTATGCCGAGGATTCGGAAGCCGACACCGATGCCAATTTCGTCATGACCGGGTCCGGCAATATCGTTGAAATCCAGGCGACTGCCGAAAAAACTCCATTCAGCGAAGATCAATTCGCCGCGCTGCTCGCGCTTGCGCGCAAAGGCATCGAGAAGCTGGTCGGCTTGCAAAAGCTGGCGGTGGGATAAGCGCAAGCACTGCGTTCCCACTCGTCATGCCCGC
>JBATYN010000441.1:0-2753 GCA_049674125.1 Pseudolabrys sp.
CACCGGCAAAGATCGTGCCACAGGATCGGTGATCGCCCTGCGTCCGGGGAGACCCGGCCTAGCCCCCGGGGCCGGTTATGTCGACGCCGACATGGGGAGTGCCGCGACATTGGCGCCACGCTGAGAAAAGCCGGCATTGGTGTGGCCGGCAACGGTAAGGCCGGCCCGGTCGTGTTCGACGTGCGAGGCCCAGAGCGGCCGGCCTGCGGCACTGATCTGGAGGTCCGGCCCGGCTCTCTTACCGGGTAGGAAGGGCAAGCGCCCTCAGCGCTCACGGCTGCGAGCCTGCGCTGGGTTTTTTCTGTCCGCGACGGAGGTGGAACCGGGAATCGGCTTTGGAAAGTGTCTGAAACGTAAGTGATATCAAAGGCATTTGGCGGAGCCGGAGGGATTCGAACCCTCGATACGCCTTTGGAGCGTATAACGGTTTAGCAAACCGCCGCCTTCAGCCACTCGGCCACAGCTCCGCAAGCTTGAATACCTATGCGCTCCGCAACTTTGGGTCAAACCGCACTTTGGGCATTTGAAAATCCACTTGCGGCGTTCACCGAAGCATCGCATCGACTAAGCGCATCGCACTAAATTGCTCTGACAATTTTGGAACCGCCTCGGATGAATCGCAAACAGCGCCGTCATGCGCAGCGCTTGTCGGTTGGCACCGTCGGAACTCCCGGCGCCGCTCAATTGCTTGCGGAAGCTTTGCGCTATCAGCAGCAGAACAGGCTGGACGACGCCGTCGACACCTACAGGCGCCTGCTGCTGCTCAAGCCGGATCACGCTGAAGCGAGTAACAATCTCGGCTGCGTTCTGCTCGCGCAGCGCAAGCTTCCCGAAGCGTCTGCGCGTTTCGCGCGCGCACTTGAATTGACCCCGCAGCTGACGGACCAGTTCAACGCCATTTGCACGACCTTGCTGTCCGTGGTGCCGCCGCTAAACGATGCGCTGCGCCGCGCGGTTGCGGCTTGGCCCAAGCGCTTGCCGCCCGTTGAGCTGCTTGGAAGTTCCGGCATTGACGTCATCGCTGCCGATCCCCTGCTCTTGCGCTTGCTTCAATCGACCTCGGTACGCGAGGTCGCAATCGAGCGCCTGCTGACGTCGCTGCGGCTGTCGCTGCTCAACGATGCGACCGCCGGCGCGTCGGCGAATGACGCCGCGCTCACATTCTGCTGCGTGCTGGCGAAACAGTGCTTCATCAACGAGTACGTCTTCGACAACACGCCGACAGAAGATGAGCAGGTGGAGCAACTCAAAGCCGCAGTCGCGCGCGCACTCGAATCCGACGTCCCCATTCCCCCCATATCGCTTGCAGCGATCGCAATGTATCAACCGCTGAACGATCTGCCGCTCGCACAGCGCCTCGTCAACCGAAGCTGGCCACCCGCCCTCGATGACCTCGTCACGCAGCAGGTGCGTGAGGTCATGCAGGAGCGTGAGCTGCGCGCAACAATTTCGCGCCTGACGCCGATAGAAGACGAAGTCTCGCAACTCGTCCGCCAGCAATACGAAGAAAATCCCTATCCGCGCTGGGTCGACATCTCAACCGGCGTGGAAACCGTTTCGCTCGATCGACATTTGCGTGAGCTGTTTCCCGCTGCCGCATTCTCGCCGCTGGGTAAGACCGAAGACGTCGAATTGCTGATCGCCGGCTGCGGTACCGGCCTGCACGCCACGTGGATCGCCCAACGTTTTCAGGGTGCGCGAATTCTGGCCGTCGATCTTAGCCTCAGCAGCATCTGTTTTGCCAAGCGCAAAACGGTGGGTGAATTCGCGGATCGCATCACGTATGCGCAAGCGGATATTCTCAAGCTGCCTGCGGTCGGCCGCACCTTTGATGTGATCGACGCGAGCGGCGTGCTGCATCACATGGCCGATCCACTCGAAGGCTGGCGCACCTTGCTTGGCCTGCTGCGACCCGGCGGCTTTATGCACGTGTGTCTCTACAGTGAGGCCGGCCGACAAGATGTTGTCGCCGTGCGCGCCAAGATTGCCGAACAAGGCCTGGGCGCCTCGCCCGCAGAAATTCGACGTTGCCGGCAAGATCTGCTGGAGACTCCGCTGCGAAGCATTACGCGGTTCAACGATTATTTCAGCATGAGCGAATGTCGCGATCTGCTCTTTCACGTGCAGGAAAGCCGCACGACCATTCCCGAGATCAAAACCTTCGTGACCGAAAACAACCTGAAATTCATCGGCTTTGTTTTCGACCGAAACGGGCTCGCAAAATACCGGGCCGTCTTTGCTGAAAACCGCTGGGCGATGGCCGATCTCGATCGCTGGCACGAACTCGAAACAAAATATCCCGATACCTTCTCGGCCATGTACCAATTCTGGGTGCAGAAGACCTGACAACGGACACCATTCGGCTCGCTCCCGCGTAACCGGGAGAACACAGCGCAGAACGAACTAAAGCGTCCCGCCTGGGGTTATTACCAAGACCAAAGAGGAGACGGCGCCATGCGACTGGCAACATTCGTTGCGGCCCTCGCGCTTCCGGCCATGGTCCTACCAGCGTCCGGGCTCGCCTATGAAATGCCCTACGATCCGTATCCGTGGTGCGCGGTTTACGGCGGCGATGCAGGCGGCGCTTCGAACTGCGGATTTCTGACCATCGAACAGTGCAGGGCAACGGTGAGTGGTATTGGCGGCTTCTGCGAGCCCAACCAATTCTTCAATCCGCGCGGAACTGGCGCGCGCGCCCAAAAACGCATCCAGCGCTAGCCCACCGCTCACGCGCTATTGAGACGCATTCGGGG
>JBATYN010000442.1:0-7839 GCA_049674125.1 Pseudolabrys sp.
AGGCCACAAATAATTCCGCGAGCCTCGCAGCGACCAGCACGCAAACAATGCGCGCTCCGGGCAATCTATGCCCGACGCAAACCATTCCGCATTAGCTCAAGGAAGCTCATGGCATTCGCCCCAACGCCACAATGGGATGATGACATGACACCTTTAGTTGTCAATTGTCATAATACAACCAAGTGGTGTTCATATACCGCCCGCCTCGGGTTATGCGGCGTTTCCAAATACGTAATGTCTGCTTTAACGCCGAAAGCGGACATGCCAACAGCGGACATTGTCACAGAGTTTTGCACCGGCTCTGGGTCTTAAGCCGCTCGTCCGGGAGGCGCGCATCGCGCCGTCTTCCAAAGTTGCGCGGATGCCGTTTGCCAATCAAACGCGAAATCGCTTGGGCCGTGTTGCTTTAGGTGCTCAATCCGGGCGACCGCCTCCTCAACGCTCGGCCGATGGCCGACTGGCACCCACCACATCACTAAATACCGGTCCTCAAAATGCTCGAACCATTCCGCGCGGCGGCTGTAAAATTGCTTGTGAATGGTCTGGTAGACAAAGCGCTCGAGCGCTTCGACGGTCTCCCAGACGGACAGGTTGATGGCGATCTTTGGATCGGCATAGGGCCGCGTACTGGTGGAGTTGCCGCTCTCGTCTATATAACGCCAGACGAAACCCGGCGTGCGCTCGGCCAAGCCGTTCACCCGTGCGAGATTGTTCGTGAAATCTACCATACGTGGATCGTCGATCTCGTATCGAATGCGACCGATGTTCAATTGTGCAAGATGATGATTTGTTGGCTGTTGCAAGGATTCCACTCCGTCGCTGACGAGTGTGATGAATTTGCGCCGTGTGAATGTACGCTCTGGATCACTAACAAGACAATCGGTCCTCAGCCAGCGCGCCCATGCCCGCGGAGGGGTTGATTTGAACTATTGTCGCGGCGGCAGGCCTTCAAAGGCGGGCACGCCGTCCCCTATGAGATGGAAAGGCTGACCTTCTGCCGTGAAGATCGCCTTTTGCGCGCCACCATAGACTGAAGGATCGTCCAGTGTTCCGATCTTCAGAACCACCGGTCGCAGGCCGGGCCGCCGCGAGATCATGTGTGTACCGCAAACCGCGCAGAACTCTCGCGTTACGGCGTCAGCCTTATCGGGCCGCCTATAAGTCTTTGGCGCGCCTTTGGTGTAGGCGAACCCCTCTGCGGGCATGAGCATGAACAGATTAGGCGCGCCACCCGAGATATGCTGACACGCGCGGCAGTGGCATTGCGCTTTTAAAACTGGCTCGCCCTCCGCGGCATACCGTACCGCACCGCAATAGCACCCGCCTTCAAGCCGCATGGTACTTCTCCTGCGTCGCCGACGAACATGTGGCCATTAGTGATTTTGCATACCAAGTCGCGAATGCGCCCTCAATGTCTGCTAAGCGTCAAAAGCAGACATGTACAACGCACGAGCCGATGTCCGCAAAGTGCCAATATTGGACATGCGCTCTGACCGGAAACTTCGTAAGTCTAGTCAACAGGTCGAACAACAGGCAGCGGGTAGCTCGCGAGTGCATTGACCTCCGCCGGGCGCGTCGACTTGAGCCCGCGGAGAAAGTTTGTTGCCTCGTCGCCGTAGGCACGCCGACTTATTCCAAACAAGAGCACGCCGGATGCGCCACCCTTGCCTGTAAACGCCGAATAGCGATACGCATTCCACTCGACGACGTCTTCTCCCTTGGGATCTTGCGCGCGGAGAATAAAATCAAGAATTATCTCGCCATTTTTTGGATTCTTAACGACCGCGAAATTGACAGTCGGATCGGTCGACTTGCGTTCGTTGAGCATATTCACCTGGGCAGCCACCGCGCCGTTGACATCGAGCCCCCGTACGATTGCTTCGATCAACACCATCCGCTGGAAACGTTCGCTCGTCTGACCCGACGGCAAATATTCCTGCTTGTAGTTGGAGGGTGTCGGGTGCGAACTCCACGACAACCGATAGCTTTCACCATTGAACTCGATCGAATCCGGAAGCGATAGACGATCGACCGTTCCGGCCGAACCTGCAACCCCGACATTACCGAGCACGAGGTGAATAAAAAGCAGGCTCGCGCCACCGAGAAGCGTGATGAACCCGCGTCGTCGCATGCGCCCCCCGCGTTCCAGAACTTTAACGCTGCAGATACGCCCGCCGCCAATTTTTCCTTACTATACCGTGTGCGTCGCCCTGTCGCCCGTGTTGCTCCGAATGCGAGCCCGCAAGCGGCGTTAAGTCCCATCAGACTTACGGCTACGGACCGATTGCCGACGATCCTCGTGATGGGACCGAGGTCCAATATAAGCAGCCCTCAAAGCTGCGGTAACCTCCCCTGTGGTGTCGAGATACAAGCTCCTTTAGGGAACCGATATTCTATTGAATTTGACGCGCCCATCGTCCGCACCGATCCGATTCAAAGGGGAAGATTCGGGCCATGTCTCCGTGCATTGAGCAAATCATCGAAAGGCCTCGATCGGCCTCTGCGATTTTGGCCGCATTGACGCTGTCAGCGACCCTTTTTGGTTGTTCGCCGCAATCAGAAACTGCTGCTCCGCAACCCCGTCCGGTTCGCACCACAACCGTGGAGCAACGTGAGGCCGGAACCCCGATTACCTTAACCGGCCGCATCGAAGCGGAGGATGAGGTGGCACTCGCGTTCCGCATCTCCGGCCGGGTACTCGAGAACGACCGCAAACTCGGGGATCGGCTCGAGCCTGGGCAGGTCGTTGCACGGCTGGAATCGCAAAACGAGCGCAATGCGTTGCGTTCGGCACAGGCTAACCTTGTCGCAGCCGAGGGCCAACTGACGCAAGCACGCAATCATTTCGAGCGGCAGGACACGCTCCTTAAGCAGGGTTGGACTACGCGCGCGACCCACGACCAGGCCAAGCAGGCACTCCAAACCGCCGAGTCGCAGGTCGACTCCGCGGAAGCGCAATTAAAAGCGGCATACGATCTCGTGAGCTTTACCGAACTCAAAGCGGACGCCCCCGGAGTTGTAACGATGGTCGGTCCTGCCGCAGGCGAAGTCGTACAGGCCGGACAGATGATCGTCCGGGTCGCGCGCAGGGATGGTCGCGATGCAGTGTTTGATGTGCCGGCGCAAGTGATCCGCACAGCACCAAGCGACCCCCGCATCACCGTGAGTCTGACCGACGATCCAAAAATAACCGTAAGCGGTCGCGTGCGCGAGATTGCACAGCAGGCTGACCCCGTAACGCGAACATTCGCGGTCAAGGTCGGGTTGAACGATCCTCCGCCGGCCATGCGGCTCGGTGCGACTGTGACAGGACGTATGGAGATCGATTCTGTTCCGATTATCGACATCCCTGCAACAGCGCTGACGAAATTCAATAATCAGCCAGCAGTCTGGATTGTCGATCCCTCGAATCGCACCGTCTCACTTCGCAATATCGACGTGTTGCGTTACGACCCGGCAAGAGTCGCGGTCTCGGGCGGCCTCACGACCGGCGAGGTCGTGGTGACCGCGGGTGTGCAAGCTTTGCACCCGGGCCAAAAGGTCAGACTGCTCGGATTGGAACCGTGATATGGGCTTCAATCTCTCGGAATGGGCGCTCAACAACCGATCGCTGACCGTCTATCTGATGATCGTGGCGGTGCTCGCGGGACTTTTCTCCTTTATCCGGCTTGGGCGCAACGAAGACCCCTCCTTTGTGATCAAGACGATGGTGGTGCAGGCCGCGTGGCCCGGCGCCACCGTCGACGATATGCTCAAGCAGGTCACCGAGCGGCTCGAACGCACGCTGCAAGAAACGCCAAAGCTCGATTTCTTGCGCAGCTTCACGCGGGCCGGCGTGACCACGATTTTCGTCAACCTCAAAGACAATACGGGCGCCAGGGAGATTCCGGACATTTGGTACCATGTCCGTAAGAGCATCGGCGATATGCGGCACACGCTGCCGGCGGGCGTCATCGGACCAGGCTTCAACGATGAGTTCGGCGATACGTTTGGCATTATTTATGGCTTCACCGCCGACGGTTTCACTCATCGGGAGCTTCGCGACTATGTGGAAGACGTTCGTTCAAAGCTGCTCCACGTGCGCGATGTCTCGAAAATTGAAATTTTGGGCGCTCAGGATGAGAAAATTTTTGTCGAATTTTCGATGGAAGAGCTGGCCAGTCTTGGCATTGACCGCTCGGCACTAGTCGCGGCGCTACAGGCGCAGAACGTGGTGCAGCCGGCCGGAGCGATTCAAACCGGCAATGAAACACTGTCGCTCCGCGTGTCGGGTGCATTCCGGTCCGAGCAAGACGTGGCGAACGTCAATTTTGCGGTCGGCGGGCGCATGCTGCGCCTGAGCGATATTGCACGTGTCCGGCGCGGCTTTGCCGATCCTCCTCAGCCACTGTTTCGTGTCAACGGACAGCCGGCCATCGGCCTAGCCATCGCGATGCGCGAGGGTGGCGACATCCTCGCCTTGGGCAAAAATATCCAGCGGGCAATGACCGAGGCCACGGCGCAATTGCCGCTTGGCATAGAACCGAAACTCGTGGCTGACCAGGCAGCGACGGTCGAGACCGCAATTTCCGAGTTCATGACGTCGCTTTGGCAGGCGGTCGGAATCATCCTCGCGGCCAGCTTCGTCAGTCTCGGTATTCGCCCCGGCCTGGTCATCGCCCTTGCGATCCCTCTTACACTCGTCGTTGTTTTTTCTGTGATGCAGATATCCAGCATCGATATGCAGCGTATCTCGCTCGGCGCGCTTATTATCGCGCTGGCTCTGATGGTTGACGACGCCATGACAACCACCGATGCCATGCTAACCCGGCTGGCGCAGGGCGACGACAAAGTCCAAGCCGCGACGTTCGCTTTTCGAACTTATGCGTTCGCTATGCTCGCCGGCACGCTGGTGACGATCGCAGGTTTCGTGCCCGTCGGCTTCGCGGCCAGTGGCGCCGGGGAATATACTTTCACGCTATTTGCCGTCGTCACCATCGCGCTGATCGCGTCGTGGTTCGTCGCCGTTCTGTTCACGCCGCTGCTGGGGGTCGCTCTTCTCACGCCGCCCAGGACGGCGAGTTCGTCGGAGCCCAGCTGGGTATTTCGAACCTACCGCGCGTTCCTGACCGGCGCGTTGCGGGTAAAATGGCTTACCCTGGCCATCACAATTGCGATGTTTGTCGCGTCGATATTCGCGATGCGGCTGATCCCCAATCAATTCTTTCCGTCGTCGGACCGGCCCGAGCTGCTGGTCGACATGACGCTGCCGCAGAACGCGTCCATCTTCGCCAGCGAAACTGTCGCGCGCCGGTTCGACGAGGTCCTCAAGGACGACCCGGACGTCGCCCGCTGGAGCACCAATGTTGGGCGCGGCGCAATCCGCTTCTATCTCCCGCTGAATGTCCAGCTTCCCAACAATTTCTTCAGTCAGGCCGTGGTTGTCGCCAAGGACGTTCCCGCGCGTGAGCGCCTGCGGCAGAAGCTTGAAAAGATTCTTGCCGAGGAATTCCCCAACCTGACCAGTCGTGTTTCCACGCTTGAGCTCGGCCCGCCAGTCGGATGGCCAGTTCAGTATCGCGTGAGCGGTCCGGAGATTTCGCAAGTGCGGGACATCGCCCTGAAGCTTGCCCAGGTCGTTGCGAAAAACTCTCAGGTGGTACACGTCAACTTCGACTGGTTTGAGCCGGCCCGGCGGGTGCGGATACAGATCGACCAGAACGAGGCGCGGCTGCTGGGGCTAAGCTCGCAAGCACTCGCGAACGTGCTCAACACGGTCATCTCCGGTAGCGCCATCACCCAGGTGCGCGACGATATTTATCTTGTCGACGTCATTATGCGCGCGACCGACGAGCAGCGCGTTTCGCTCGAGACGCTGCGTTCCATTCAGGTCCCGCTGCCGAACGGACGGACAGTGCCTCTCAGCCAATTTGCGTCATTTGTATATGATCAAGAGCAACCCCTGGTCTGGCGCCGCGACCGGATTCCGACTTTGACGGTGCAAGCTGACGTCAAAACAGGCGTTCTGCCCGAAACAGTGATTGACGCGCTAGCACCATCAATTGCGGAGTTGTCTAAGACCTTGCCGCGGCCTTACCAAATTGTTGTGGGCGGAGTCGTGGAGGACAGCGCGAAAGCGCAGGCCTCGGTGATTGCCGTTGTGCCGGCGATGTTGCTGATCATGTTTACCGTCCTCATGGTGCAGCTGCGGAGCTTTGCGCGTCTATTTATCGTCCTCAGTGTGGGGCCATTGGGCCTGATCGGTGTGGTCGGAGCACTATTGCTGTCCGGTAAGCCGCTCGGCTTTGTTGCGATCCTCGGCATTTTGGCGTTGCTTGGTATGATCACCAAAAATGCTGTGATCCTGATCGGGCAGATCGAAGCCGAACAACTTCAAGGCAAGGACGTTTGGCAAGCGACAGTCGATGCGAGCAGCACGCGCTTCCGGCCCATAATGCTCACGGCGATTTCGACTGTCCTCGGGATGATCCCGATTGCTCCGACGGTCTTTTGGGGACCAATGGCTTTCGCGATTATGGGAGGACTGCTCGTCGGGACCATCCTCACGCTGGTGTTCTTGCCGACGCTATATGTGACCTGGTTTCGGGGTACAGAAAATACATCCAGTAGTCAGCCTGCCGGTGGTCTTGCCTAGAAAGTTCCAAAAGCCGACCCAAGCACAATAACCGCCACTAACGCGAGAATGGCGCTCACAATTCCGACCATCACGATATCGAAATAGCTCTCACGATGTGTCGACCCGCACACTGCGAGAAGAGTCACAACGGCTCCGTTGTGGGGCAAGCTATCAAGAGTCCCCGATGCGATAACCGCGACGCGGTGGAGCAAGGCCGGGTTCATGCCAATTTCCGCTGCTCGTGCCATATAGGTACTTCCTAGTGCATCGAGTGCGATCGTCAGACCACCGGATGCTGATCCTGTTAGAGCCGCAAGAACGTTGGTTGCAGTCGCGAGAGAGACAAGCGGGCCGCCCGGAATGCCGAGCACCCAATCGCGAACCATTGCGAACGCGGGCATCTCCGCCACCACTGCCCCGAAGCCGACGAGGCTCGCTACACTCAGCGCAGGAAGGACAGAAGCGTTGGCGCCTGCGTCGATCGTTTCACGCAACGTCGGCAGTCGTCCCACATTAACTGCTAATACCGTGACAATCGCGCAGGCCAACGCAGTGATGACCGCCCAAACACCTCCGACTGCGGCCAGTGACGTTTCGCCCCAGCGCGGCTCTGCGAGGTAAGAGACGTCAACTCTCGGCAGAATGACGAGCGACATCGTCATGTTAACGCCAATAACGACGAGGAGCGGAAGCGCGGCAACGACTGTCGATGGAGCAATTTCGGCAATCTGCCCATGCTCAAGTTCCGCGGGATCGAACTCATGTGCGGTCGTCGCGCGTTCGCGCGCCATTTTGACCCCTTCGATATGCGCTGAGGCGTTGTTGGCACCGAAGCCTTCCCCCGCAACGCGCGCTTTTAGCTCAGCGCGATTGAGCCACCACATGCCGAATCCAAACATGATGACCGATGCCACAATGCCGAGCCCCGGAGCGGCAAACGGCGTTGTTCCGAAGAACGGCATTGGGATGGCGTTCTGAATCGACGGCGTCCCAGGCAGCGCCGACATCGTAAAGGTGGAGGTTCCGAGAGCAATTGCGGCGGGCATCAGATGGCGCGGCACACCGGCGCCTTTAAATAGTTCCTGTGCCATTGGACCGATCACAAAGAACGCAACAAAGAGACTGACACCGCCATAGGTAACAAGCGCGCTCGCGAGCACCACCGCCAGAACTGCGCGTCTGTGCCCAAGGTTCCTGATGATAAGGTCTGCGATGGCCGTGAC
>JBATYN010000443.1:0-4204 GCA_049674125.1 Pseudolabrys sp.
GGGCTTGAGCGCGCGCGCCGATTTGGCAGCGTCGGCGCTCAGCCATGGCGAGCATCGCCAGCTCGAGCTTGCCATGGCGCTCGCCTCCGGGCCGCGCATGTTGTTGCTCGATGAGCCAATGGCGGGCCTTGGGCCCGAGGAATCCGCGCGAATGGTGGCGACGCTCCGCGAGCTCAAAAAAGAGCTGACCGTCCTTCTGGTCGAGCACGACATGGAGGCGGTGTTCGCGCTGGCCGACCGGATCACGGTTCTGGTGTATGGCCGCACGATTGCCTCCGGCAAGCCCGATGACATCCGCAGCAACGCGCAGGTGCGCGACGCCTATCTTGGCGAGCAGGAGGCCGTCCATGGCTGATGCCGTGCTCGCCCTTGACGGAATTGAAACCTGCTACGGCCTCAGCCAGGTTCTGTTCGGTGTTTCGCTTGCCATCGCGCCGGGCGAAATGGTGACGCTGATGGGCCGCAACGGCATGGGCAAGACCACGACCGTGCGGTCGGTGATGGGCCTCACGCCGGCGCGCGCCGGGGCCATTCGCTTCATGGGCGAGGAGATTCGCGGGCTGCCATCATACAAAGTCGCGCAACGCGGGATCGGTCTGGTACCGGAAGGCCGACAGATTTTCCCGAACCTGTCGGTGCGCGAAAATTTGCTGGCGACCGCGGTCAAGCGCAATGGCGCCGGTTGGACGTTATCCAGGGTCTACGAGCTGTTTCCGCGGCTGGCCGAGCGCAACGGCAGCATGGGCAACCAGCTTTCCGGGGGCGAACAGCAGATGCTCGCCATCGGCCGCGCGCTGATGACCAATCCTCGCCTGCTCATTCTCGATGAGGCGACCGAGGGCCTGGCGCCGCTCATCCGCTCCGAAATCTGGCATTGTCTTGCCAGCTTGAAGGAATCCGGCCTGTCGATTCTGGTGATCGACAAGAATGTCGGCGCATTGCTGCGCGTCGCCGATCGTCATTTCCTGATCGAACGCGGGCGCGTGGTGTGGAAGGGCTCATCGCAGGAGCTCGCCGCTGCACCTGACGTGCAGCATCGGTATTTGGGGGTTTAGGCTATTCCGCCGGCTGCAATGGCGGCCCGCGGCGGCGAATGAAGGTGAAGCTCGCGCCACCAAGCCTGCGGTGTAGCCGATCCAGCAGCAGGTAGATGACCGGCGTCGTATAAAGCGTCAGGACCTGCGACACCAACAGCCCGCCGATGATGGTGATCCCGAGCGGGCGCCGCAGCTCGGAGCCCGGGCCGATGGCGATGACCAGCGGCACCGCGCCCAGCATCGCGGCAAGCGTCGTCATCAAAATGGGCCGGAACCGCTCCAGGCAGGCATTGTGGATTGCGCGCTCCGGAGACAGCCCGAGTCTGCGTTCGCCATCGAGCGCGAAGTCCACCATCATGATGCCGTTCTTCTTCACGATGCCGATCAACAGGATGATGCCGATGAAGGCGATCACCGTCAGTTCGGTGCCCGAGATCTGCAGCGCCAGCAGCGCGCCCAATCCCGCGGACGGCAGCGTGGATATGATGGTGAGCGGATGCGCCAGGCTCTCATACAAGACGCCGAGCACGATATAAACCGCGATCAGAGCCGCCAGCAGCAGCAGCGGCTGCGCGCCGACCGCCTGCTTGAACGCCTGGACGTCGCCGGAAAAATCGGCGTGGATGGTGTCGGGAATGTGCATTTCGGCAACCGCTTTCTCCAGAGCTGCGGTCGCGTCGTCAATCGTCGTATTGGGCGCGAGATTGTAAGTGATGGTCACTGACGGAAACTGGCCCTGGTGGTTGACCACAAGTGGCGCAATGCCTCGGTCAATTGTTGTTACTGCCGAGAGCGGGACTTGCGCGGCAGTATTTCCGGGGACGTAGACACGGGAAAGGTCGGTCGGATCGCGCTGATAATTCCGGCCAACTTCCAGGATCACGCGATACTGGTTCCGCGGACCATAGATGGTCGAAATCTGCCGCTGCGAAAACGCGTTGTTGAGGGCGTTGTCGATGTCTTGCACGCGAACACCGAAACGCGAGGCGGCTGCCCGGTCTATGGTGACGTTGGCCTGCAAGCCGCCTTGCTCGCGGTCGGTAGTGACGTCCACGATTCCAGGCAACTGTTTCACACGATCGACCACGCGCGGCACCCATTTCTGCAGCTCGTCGATGTCGGCGCTCCACATCGTGAACTGATACTGGGAATCGCTTTGCCGCCCGCCGACGCGCAGGTCTTGTGCGGGCACCATAAATACGCGAATGCCGGGGATCTGGTTGAGCCTGTTTCGCAGACGGTTCACGACTTGCTGGGTGGAAACGTTGCCGCGCTCGTTGAGCGGCTTGAGGCTGATAAACAAGCGCCCGCGATTGACCGAAGCATTGAAGCCCGAAGCGCCAACCGAGGAGCCAAGGCCTGCGACCGCCGGATCGGCGAGCACGATGTCCATCGCCTTCAGCTGTAATTGCTCCATCGCCTCGAAGGAGATGTCGGTTGAGGCTTCGGTGCCGCCGAAAATCAGCCCCGTATCGTCCTGCGGGAAGTAGCCTTTGGGTACTTTGATATAAAGCCCGATGGTGAGCGCGATCGTCGCCACGAACACGATCAGCATGAGCGCGCGGTGAGCGAGCGCAAAAGTCAGCGTGCGGTCGTAGAAGCGGATCATGCGCGACAGGATGCCTTCGACCCGGCGGTCGAGCCAGGTCGCATCGCGGCTCGGCGGCGCTTTCACGAAATAGGCGCAGATCATCGGCGTGACCGATAGCGAGACCACCGTTGAAATCGCGATCGCGAAGGCAAGCGTTACCGAAAACTCGCGGAACAGCCGTCCGACAATGCCGCCCATAAACAGCAATGGAATGAATGCGGCGATGAGCGAAACTGAAATCGATACGACGGTGAAACCGATCTGTTTCGCGCCTTTTAAAGTGGCGCGCAACGGTGATGCGCCGCGCTCGAGATAGCGAAACGCGTTTTCAATCATCACGATGGCGTCGTCCACGACAAAGCCGACACTCACCGCCAGCGCCATCAGCGACAGGTTGTCGATAGAAAAGCCGGCTGCCCACATGGCCGCACAGGTTCCGGAGAGTGCCAGCGGCACCGTGATGCCGGCCGCCGCGGTGGGCGCTAGCCGCCGCAGAAAAATAAACACAACCATCATCACGAGAACGATGGTGGCAAGAAGCGTCAGCTGCATGTCGTGGACGCTGGCGCGAATGGTCTGCGTGCGGTCGGTCAAAACCGAAATGTCGAGACCGGCCGGCACCCATTGCCGAAGTTCGGGCAACAGTGCCTTGATACGATCGACGGTGTCGATGACGTTGGCGTCGCCCTGCTTGGTAATGATGAGAAGAACCGAAGGGTCCTTGTTGAACCAGCCGGCCGCCCGGCTGTTGCGCACGCTCGGCCGGATCGTGGCGATATCAGAAAGCCGGATCACGGTGCCGTTCACCGTTTTCACCACCAGCGAATCGTATTCATTGGCATCGCGGAGTTGATCGTTGATGCCAATGGTGACGCCACGCTTGTTGCCATCAAAGGTGCCGATGGGGCCGGCGGCGTTTGCGTTGGAGATCGCTGTGCGCACGTCTACCATGGCCAGCCCCATGGACGACAGCCGTTCCGGGTCGACGCGTACGCGGATCGCCGGCTGCTCGGAGCCGGCCACGGTGACATCGGCGACGCCGTCGACCTGCGATAGCCGCTGCGCGATGATGCTGTCGGCGGCGTCATAGATTTCGCTCGGCTGCATCGTTTTGGATGTGAGCGCCAGAATCAGGATCGGGGCTGCTGCCGGATTGGCCTTGCGGAAAGTTGGCAACGTCGGCAGGTCGGTCGGCAGATCGCTCAGTGCTGCGTTAAGTGCGGCCTGTACGTCGCGCGCGGCGCCCTCGATGCTGCGTGAGAGGTCGAACTGAACAGTGATCCGGGAATTGCCGAGCGAGGTCACCGAGGTCAGTTCGGTGACGCCGGAGATTTCGCCGAGCCGGCGTTCGATGGGCGCGGCCACGGTCGCCGCCATGATGTTGGGATCGGCGCCGGGACGTGTCACGGTTACGTTGATGGTGGGAAATTCGACGCTCGGCAGGCTGGCAACCGGCAGAAATATATAGGCCACGGCACCAACGAGAAACAAACCAATAGCCAGCAGCGTGGTGCCAATTGGCCGGCGGATGAATGGAGAGGAGAAATTCACGGGCGGCCCTGAGCCGGGCGTGGCC
>JBATYN010000444.1:0-5649 GCA_049674125.1 Pseudolabrys sp.
GTATCAACCGATCGTCAACAAGAGCGGCGAGGCCGTTATTGGCGTCGAGGCGCTCTGTCGCTGGACGCATCCGACCCGCGGCGAGATTCCGCCGAGTGAATTCATCGCAATCGCCGAGCACAGCGGCCTGATTATCGATCTTGGAAACTGGGTGTTGCGCCGCGCGTGCATCGACGGAAAGGCATGGCCGGAGCTGACTGTGGCGGTCAACGTCTCGTCGCTGCAATTCCGCCGCATCGATTTCGTCGAGGTGGTTGAGCGCATCCTCCACGAAACGCATTTTGACCCCGGACGGCTCGAGCTCGAACTGACGGAAAGCGTGCTGCTCGGTAACGTCGACACTGCGGAAGCCGCCATGCTGCGGCTCAAGATGCTGGGCGTTCGGCTCGCGCTTGATGATTTCGGCACCGGTTACTCCAGCTTGCTCTATTTGCGCCGGTTTCCATTTGACAAGCTCAAGATTGACCGCAGCTTCGTGCTCTCGATCGAAAAAGCGGCCGATGCCGCGGCGATCGTGCACGCGATCGTCAGCCTGGGCCGCGGCTTGGGCATGAAGGTCACAGCCGAAGGCGTCGAAACCGCCGACCAGCAGCTGTTCTTGCGCGCAGCCGGCGTGCATTCCATGCAGGGCTATCGCTTCGGCAGGCCGGTCACCGTCGCTGAGATCAGTGCACGGCTGCGAGCGCCGAGCTCGTTCCAGCCCGTTGAAGTGCCACAAGCGCTGGCCAGCTGAAGTCGTCCCCCATCCGCCATAGCTGACGTGCTGCGCGGCCAGTGGTA
This sequence comes from Pseudolabrys sp., assembly GCA_049674125.1. Lineage (GTDB taxonomy): Bacteria > Pseudomonadota > Alphaproteobacteria > Rhizobiales > Xanthobacteraceae > Pseudolabrys. Next base: position 781 of record JBATYN010000444.1, read on the forward strand.
GCGTGCGCGCGTTTTCATAATATGCGGGCGTCTCAAGTCCCGCCGGGAAAGGAAAGCCGATGGCCACAACCGCAAAAATCGCACTTGTCACTGGAGCCGGTACCGGCGTTGGCCGGGCCGTGGCCATCGCACTCGCCAAGGCTGGCTATAACCTCGTGCTGGCTGGCCGCCGTAAAGAGATGCTCGACAAGGTCTCCGGCGAGATCAATGCCGCCGGCGCCCAGGCGCTCGCCGTGCCGACCGATGTATCCAAACGCGATTCCATTCTCTCGCTGTTTGCGACCGTGAAATCGACCTTCGGCCGCCTCGATGTGCTGTTCAACAATGCCGGCATCGGCGCTCCCCCAGTGCCGCTTGAAGATTTGCCGTTCGAGGCCTGGCAGAATGTTGTCGCGACGAACTTGACCGGCATGTTCCTGTGTACGCAGGAAGCGATCAAGATCATGAAGGACCAATCGCCACGCGGCGGCCGCATTATCAACAACGGCTCGATTTCAGCGCATGCGCCGCGGCCGTTTTCGGTCGCCTATACCTCGACCAAGCACGCAGTCACCGGGCTCACCAAATCGACCTCGCTCGATTGCCGGCAATACGACATCTGCTGCGGCCAGGTGGATATCGGCAATGCTGCGACACCGCTGACGGAGCGCATGGTCCAGGGCGACGGCGTTTTGCAGCCCGATGGCCGCAAGATGATCGAGCCGCGCATGGAAGCCGATCATGTCGGCAACGCCGTGGTCTACATGGCCAGTCTGCCGCTTGATACCAATGTGCTGTTCATGACGGTGATGGCAAACAAGATGCCGTTCGTCGGACGGGGCTAGGCACATGCATATGCTGGAGAGCTGGCACGATTTCTTCGTGCTGGTCGGCACCGCCGGCGCGACATTGCTCGCGTTGTTATTCGTTGCGGTCTCGCTTGGCGCCGGATTTCTGAGCGAAAGTCGCGCGGACGCGACGCGCGCATTCTTCAGCCCGGTGGTGATTCATTTCAGCGCGGTCTTTTTTCTTTCCGCAATTGCTCTTGTGCCGGGCCACCGCACGCTATTTTTTACGGTCGTCATCGGCGGCTGCGCCCTGGCTGGCCTTGCGGTTTCTCTCTTCACGACAATCCAGCTGATGCGGCACGATTGGACAAACTACAAGGAAGATCACCTGGCTTACGGTCTATTGCCGACCATCAGCTATGCCGCATTGCTTCTGGCTGCCGAAATGGTCTGGACAGAAAACGGATTTGCCGTCGACGTCCTCGCCGGCGCATTGCTTGTGCTGTTGCTGGTCAACGTCCGCAATGCCTGGGATCTGACGCTCTCGATGGTGCGCCGCCAGACGCGGGGACGCTAGCTAGTCGACCGCCGTGACCTTGACCTCAACACCGGTCTTCACCTTGGCGAGCACTTTCACGCTGCCGAGCGCCTTGGCGAACACGTTGCAGGGGCTTGCGAGGCGCGTTTCGTCACCTTTTGAGATCGGCGTGCGGCCAAAGCCGATGGCGATTGCGGGCCCTTGCGGCCAATAGGCGATTTCGCCCGGCGTGATCACCGCGCGCGCGTCTTTCTCCCGCGCGACGTTGACTGGCACATCGAAATAAACCTCCTCGCCCCAGGTCAGCACCGCCGAAGATATAGGCAACACGGCGGCGATGGCCTTGGCGGTCGGCGTATCAAGTAATTCGGCGTCGAGGGTCAACACGCCAAAATCGAAGCGAATGCGAGCCACCTGGAATCTCCCCTCGCTGCGCCTAGTTCGTTTTAACGCGCATGTGGATGATGACAAGCACAATCAGACTCAGCACCGACGTCGCGATCAAGTAGAAACTTGGCGCCAGCGGCGAACCCGTTTCCGCGACCAGCCACGCGGCGATGAAGGGCGCAAAGCCGCCGAAGATCGGCACGCTGATATTGTAACTGAGCGCGATGCCTGTGCTTCGTGTCGAGATCGGGAACAGTTCGGCCATCAATGACGGCAGTGTTCCGCTATAGGCGGCCTTGAGCAGGCTCAGCCAGCACACGATGGCCACGATCCCTGCGAGCGATGGGTTGGCGACCAGCAGCACGAAGGCCGGATAGGCCGACACTGCAAACAGCAACGAGACGATCACCATCAGGCGCACACGGCCGACGCGATCGGACAGATGGCCGAAAAACGGCGCGCCGAAGGTCAGCAGGATGCCGCCAATCAGTGTTGCCGTGAAGCCGAGAGATTGCGGCAAGTGCAACTGCTTGATGGCATAAGTCGGCATGTAAAGGATGATATAGTTCGAGCTGGTTGAAAGGATGACGATGCCGATGCACATCAGCAGCCGGTCCCAATGTTCGGCGAACATCTGGCGCACTGGCGCCTTTGCGGGACCTTGCTCACGAAACTCCGGCGATTCTCCGACGTGCTTGCGGATGTAAAGGCCGATCGGACCGATCAGCAGGCCGAAGAAAAACGGCACACGCCAGCCCCAGCTGTCGAGCTGCTCGGTTGTCAGCCAGGTGAACAGAACAACTCCGAAAAAAGAAGCGAGCACGGCGGCCAGTCCCTGACCGAACCATTGAAAGCTTGCGAAAAAGCCCTTGCGGTCGGTTGTATGCTCGACCAGGAACGCGGTGGCGCTACCGAATTCGCCGGCAACTGCGAAGCCCTGCAGAAGCCGCGCAATAAGCACAGCGATGGGCGCGACAACCCCAACGGTGCCGTAAGTCGGCATGATTGCCATCAGGCCGGTTCCGATCGTCATGACGACAATCGAGAGCAACATGGCGGCGCGGCGGCCGGCGCGGTCCGCATAGGCGCCAAGCACGAGGGCGCCAAGCGGCCGCACCAAATACGACACCCCGAATGTGCCGAAAGCCAGCAACAGCGCGGTTGTCGGGTCGGCGGTTGGAAAAAACAGCTTGGAAATGGTCACGGCGAAATAGCCGTAGACGAGGATGTCGTACCATTCGAGCGCGTTACCGATCGAAGCAGCGGCAAGGACCTTGAAAGTGCTGGATTGGTGCGGCGCTTTCGCCGCGATGGCGGTTGTTGACATGTTTCCCCTCGGTCTGCCCCGGTCACTGCGCGACGGCCTCAAGGTTGCCGCGAACGGGACGTGGAAACAAGGTGGCGAGCGTGTACAATCTCAACTACATTGCCGGTGCATGAAAACCGACGTCTCCAAGATCAATCCGAACCCGTTCACAACGCGTCCCGAGATCGAGGGAACATTCGGGGTCGTCGCCTCCACACATTGGATCGCGACCGCGGTCGGCATGGCGGCACTCGAGAAAGGCGGCAACGCTTTCGACGCCGCGGTGGCGACGGCGTTTGCCCTGCAAGTGCTGGAGCCGCATCTCAACGGGCCGGGCGGCGTCGTGCCGGTCATTCTCTACGACGTGAAGCGCAAACGCCCGGAAGTCATCTGCGGACAGGGCCCTGCCCCGGCTGCCGCAACCATCGCGCATTTCCGCGCGCTCGGGCTCGACATGATTCCCGGTACCGGACTGTTGGCGGCCTGCGTGCCGGGCATGTTCGACACCTGGATGATGCTGTTGCGCGATTACGGCACCATGCGTCTTGCAGATGTGCTGGCGCCGGCGATTTCTTACGCACGCAACGGACATCCTTTGGTCGAGCGCGCATGCGCCACGATTGCCATGGTCGCGCAGTTGTTTCGCGAGCATTGGCCGACATCAGCCGCAGTTTATCTTCCGAACGGCGACGTGCCGGAGCCCGGCGTGCTGTTCACAAATCGCACACTTGCAGACACTTACACGCGCGTTTTGCGCGAAGCGGAAAGCGCAGGCGGCGATCGTGTGGCGCAGATCGAGCGCGCGCGCAAAGTGTGGTCGCAGGGCTTTGTCGCCGAAGCGATCGACAAATTCTGCCGGATGCAAAAGGTGATGGACGTCAGTGGCGAGCGCCACGGTGGTGTGCTCACCGGCGCCGACATGGCGGCCTGGCAGGCACACGTCGAAGCGCCGCTCACTTACGACTATGGCCACTACACGGTTTGCAAGCCGGGCGTTTGGAGCCAGGGACCGGTCGTGCTGCAGCAGCTGGCGCTATTGAAAGGCTACGATCTCGACAGCCTCGATCCCGCCGAAGCGGATTTCATTCACCTGCAGGTCGAGTGTGCCAAGCTTGCATATGCCGACCGCGAAAGTTTTTACGGCGATCCTGAGTTCGTCAAAGTACCGATCGAAACCCTCCTCTCCGACCGATACAACGCCGAGCGCCGCAAGTTGATCGGCAAGCGCGCTTCGCTCGAATTGCGCCCTGGTTCAGTCGAAGGTTTTGGCGCGATCGTCGAAATGCGCCGCGCCGAAGGCGCGCGTGCTGCGGTTGGCGCTCTCGGTGCGGGTGAACCGACGGTTGGCCGTCTCGGTGAAGTGCGCGGCGACACCGTGCATTTCGACATTATCGACACCGCCGGCAACATGGTGTCATCGACGCCATCCGGCGGGTGGCTGCAATCTTCACCGGTCATTCCCGAGCTTGGCTTTGGCCTCGGCACGCGCGCGCAGATGTTCTGGCTCGACGAAAAACATCCTTCCGCGCTCGCGCCTGGCAAGCGGCCGCGCACGACGTTGTCGCCGACCTTGGCGCTGCGTGACGGCGAACCTTATCTCGCATGGGGATCACCCGGCGGCGATCAGCAGGACCAATGGACGACGCAGTTTTTCCTGCGTCATGTTCATGCCGGCATGAATTTGCAGGAAGCGATCGATGCGCCGGCCTGGCACTCCGAACATTTCCCCATTTCGTTCTGGCCACGCACGGCGCGGCCCGGCGTACTCGTCGTCGAACAGCGGTTATCCGATGCGACGATCAAGAAATTGCGCACGCGCGGCCACGAGGTTGAAGTTGGGCCAGGCTGGTCGGAAGGCCGCCTAACCGCCG
>JBATYN010000445.1:0-12849 GCA_049674125.1 Pseudolabrys sp.
TCACCTCGACTGAGCGAAGCGGGCAGCCGCCCGTTTGATTGTGTCCCGCCATGCGGGGCGAAATCTCATCGCGCTCTCTTGTCACCTTACGGTCGCGTAGTTCTAATCTCATGCGCCGTTTTAAAGCGCGAGGTCTCCCCCATGCGCCATGTTCATCTCGTCGGCAGCGTGCCACTGAACGATGCGCGCTCGGTGTTTGAGACTGTGAGCGCTGCACTTGGGTCGAAGCTCAAACGTATTCCCGACGGCGAAACAGGGGAACGTTCCGACTGGATCACCTGGCTGGAACCCGCCTTCGCCGACAACCCCGCACTGGAGAAATCGGACGAGTTGTTTCGGATTCATGCGACCGGCACGGCGCGTATCCGTTACAGGCTCAAGCCGGGCAAAACCGTGAAGGATGTTTCATTTGGCAATCTATTTTACGCCGACATCGCCAAAGCGTCCTATGCCGAATTCGCCGCGCTCAAGCGCACCGGCAAGATTGCGCCCGATGTGAAATTTCAAATTGACCTTGTGCCGGCACATTCGGTGATCTGGCTGTTCCTGAAGGACGATCTACATCAGCAGCTCGACATGATTTTCAACAAAGCGCTCAAGCACGAGATCGACAAGATTGCGGCGTCGCTGCCGCACGACCAGATTGCCATCCAATTTGACGTTGCCTCGGCAGTGTTCGCGCGGCTGCAGCGCAACGAGCCGAACGCCTATGGCAAGACTCGCGCGGAGATGCTCAACCGCTTTTCGGCGATCCTCGCTGATCTGGCTGAGCAGGTGCCCGCCGACATCGAGCTCATGTTTCATTTCTGCTACGGAGATTCCAACCACAAGCATGTCATCGAGCCCGTAGATATGGGCGACATGACAGACGTCGCCAACCGGCTCTGCATGGACATCAAACGTCCGATCCAGCTCATACACATGCCGGTGCCGCGAGACCGTAGTGACGACGCTTATTTCGCGCCGCTGGGGCGATTGCAGCTCAAGCCGGAAACAGAGTTGAGTCTCGGCTTGGTGCACTATACCGATGGCGTTGCCGGTACCCGGAAGCGGCTTGCGACTGCCGAACGGCATACCAAGCGGTTTTCGGTTGCGACAGAATGCGGCTTTGGCCGGCGCGATCCGGCGACAATCCATGAGCTACTGCGCATTCATGCTGAAGTTGCCGGCTGACGCGGGCTGGCGCGCGTCCGCGCGCTTCGTCACTATATGGGGTTTCTGGAAACCGATTCTCGGTGGGCCGATCTGGTCCCTCGTAATGGCTTATGGCGATGGCGCTGCCCGCAATACAGTTTGACCCGAGCGACCGCTATTTTCTCGGCGTGGAGCGCTCAGTGAGCGGGCGTGCCTGGAAAGACCGTCTTGACGAGCGCGGGTCGGCGCGTGCGCTTGCGATCGCCCAACGCCATGGCCTCGACGAGTTGCTCGCGCGCGTATTGGCCGGCCGAAATGTCGATGTGGATGAGGTCGAGAGCTTTCTTGATCCCACAATTAAACGGTTAATGTCAGATCCGCACACAGTGACCGATATGGAAGCTGCTTCGGCGCGAATTGCCGACGCCGTTATTCGCGGTGAAAACGTCGCCATTTTTGGTGACTACGATGTCGACGGCGCAACAGCTTCGGCGCTGCTTTGCCGTTATCTTCGAGGTTGCGGCCTGGATCCGGTTGTCCATATCCCGGACCGCATTTTCGAAGGGTATGGACCGAATGTGGATGCGATCCGGTCATTCGCGGAGCGAGGCGCCAAGCTTCTGGTTACGGTCGATTGCGGTGTCACGAGTGTCGAACCGCTTGCTGAAGCAAAAAGGCTCGGTCTCGATGCTGTGGTGATCGATCATCATCAGGCCGATGAGAAGCTTCCGGAAGCTGTCGCCATCGTCGATCCGAACCGCGCGGACGATCTATCCGGTCTTGGCCATCTTGCCGCGGTCGGTTTGGTATTCTTGACACTGGTTGCGCTCACCCGCGATCTGCGTCACCGCAATTTTTGGACCGGTTCGCGGAGCGAGCCCGATCTGCTTTCGCTTTTAGATCTGGTGGCGCTTGGTACGGTTGCGGACGTGGTGCCACTGCGCGGTCTCAATCGTGCGTTTGTGGCCAAAGGACTTATCGCGTTAAGGCGGCGTGAGCACTTGGGATTGACGGCGCTGATGGACGTCGCGCGCCTGAGTGGCCCACCGGAGCCGTGGCATCTTGGGTTCCTCTTGGGTCCGCGCATCAATGCCGGCGGGCGCATTGGGCGTGCCGATCTCGGAGTGCGCCTCCTTCTGGAGGAGGACCCGAGCGAAGCCGCGCGTATCGCTGCCGAGCTCGACCGCCTCAATCGCGAGCGTCAGCAAATCGAGCAGGCGACGCTGGCGCAGGCCGAAGCGGAGGCCTTCGCAGCACTGGGGCTCGAAGAGAAGGGCGCTGTGGTCGTCACTGCGGCGGACGGCTGGCACCCCGGCGTAGTCGGGCTGGTCGCGGCGCGCCTAAAGGAACACTACGGCCGGCCAGCCTTTGCGATAGCACTTGAACCCGGCGGCACCGGCACAGGGTCGGGGCGTTCGATCGCCGGGGTCGATCTCGGCCGGGCGGTCCGGCGTGCCGTCCAGGAAGGTCTTTTGCTGAAGGGCGGCGGACATGCCATGGCTGCTGGAGTTACGCTAAAAAAAGACGCGCTCGGCGCATTCCGCGCATATCTCGAAGAGACCTTGGCGGGACAAGTCGAAGTTGCTCGCCGCGACAGTGCACTGCAGATCGATGGTGCAGTCGCGGCCGGCGGCTTCAATCTTGCGCTTGCAGGTTTGTTGTCACGTGCCGGACCCTATGGCGCAGGCAATCCGGAGCCTCTGCTTGCACTTCCAGCGCACACGCTCGCTTACGCCGATCCGGTCGGCGAGAACCACATTCGTGCGCGCTTTCGCTCCGGCGACGGAAAATTTGTCAACGCGATCGCCTTCCGGGCCGCCGGTCAGCCGCTTGGCAGAGCCCTGCTGGAGAACCGCGGCCGGACAATGCATGCTGCTGGCAATATCGCCGTCGATCGCTGGCAGGGCGAGGAGCGTGTGCAATTCCGTCTCGCCGACCTGGCCGTCAGTCAATAGGCCCACGCAGGACGCCAAACGGACCGCTCTGGAATTAGTGGTAGTCTTGTCGACCGGGGCGATTCGTGCGCCCGAGTTCGCGTAGGCGTGCTCGCGCACCATCAAGCGATGTCTTTATCCAAAGGGGGCGCCCATGTTACTCGATTTTCATTCAGCCTCGTCGTCCGAGCCGGCGGGATATCAGGAAATTGCGGCGCACAACGACAGGCGCGAGCGCCTTGTCACCGTGGTCGCGGCGTCGTTGGCGCTGCTGGTCGTGGCTGCGATCGCCGTCTTGATGGGGATGGCTTGAGCAGACGGCGCGTGGGTACCGCAGCGCTCGGATATTCGGCGCCCACTTCAAAAGCCTTGCGCGCGTCGGACGCAAATTGTCGTCGCCACATCACGATCAGGATTCCAGCGGTCGATAGCGCAAAAGGCACCGGACCGAGAAACCAACCCAGATAACCGAGCGCGAAGAAAAAAGCGCGCTGACCGCGATTGAAATGACGGCCGGCATCGGCGCAAAGCCTGGAGGCCCTGTGCGCAAAAGTCTGGGCCTCCGCCGTATCCTTTTCCGCGGGCAATGGCGCTGCACCGACCATGATGGCGAAGTAGTTGAACAGGCGGTACGACCAGGCGAATTTGAAGAACGCGTAGACGAAGATCACGATCAGCCCCATCATCTTCAAATCCCATAGGCTTCGCGACGGAGCAGCGCCGAATGGCAACAGCGACATGACTGTCAGGACGTCCTCGCTTGATCGCAGCAGCGTCAGTGCGCCACCGATGGCGATCAAGCTGGTCGAGGCGAAAAAAGCCGTGCCATTTTGCAGCGCCGCTGTGACCTGGGCGTCGACCATGCGCATGTCGCGCTCGAGCAAGCGCTCCATCCATTCGTCGCGGTAGCCGTTCATCAGGGCATTGAGGCTTGTGCGGCCCTTGGCCGTACTCTCGATTACGATCGAATAGACGATCCATGCGCCGACGAACCAGGCGAGGGCGGCGAGATCAGGCGCGGTGAAGGCCATCATGGGCTTTGAGTCGTTCCTCCCGACAATGGTGCCCGCTTGCGCGACGGGCTTCAACCGCTCGGCTTGAGTGCAGCCGTGGGCTCTGCCAGCATGCCACCCTCAGGAGAGCGGCAATGCAAAACATCACGACCGGATACAAGGCTCTGTGCGAGGCCGCCGAGCGCGAAATTGAGACCCTGGCGATCGAGCAGGCAGTCCAGCTCGCCGGCCGCGATGACGTCGTGCTCGTCGACATCCGCGACATCCGCGAATTGCAGCGCGAGGGGCGGGTCCCGGGCGCCTTCCATTGCCCGCGCGGCATGTTGGAGTTTTGGATTGATCCGCAAAGTCCCTATCACAAACCGGTCTTTGCACAGGACAAGAAGTTCGTTTTTTTCTGCGCCGGCGGCTTGCGTTCCGCGCTCGCCGCGCAGACGGCGCAGCGCATGGGTCTCAAGCCCGTGGCACACATCCATGGCGGCTTCGGTGCGTGGAAAAAAGCCGGCGGACCGGTCGAGGAGCCGGAAGTCAAGACGGATCAGGCGGAAAAGGCGTGAGCATCAATGACGCTGAAATTGATTATCGGCAACAAGAACTATTCTTCCTGGTCGATGCGGCCGTGGATCGCCATGAAAGTTGCGAACATCTCTTTTGAAGAAACGGTGATCTCGCTCGACGCACCAAATTTCAAACAAGTCGTTGGCCCGGTATCCGGTACCGGCAAAGTGCCGGTTCTGATCGACGGCAATGTGCTCGTGTGGGAATCGCTGGCGATCCTGGAATATTTGGCCGAGAAATTTCCGAACGCTGGACTTTGGCCGGCAGACAGCGCGGCGCGGGCCTTTGCGCGTGTCATATCCAATGAAATGCACGCGGGCTTTCAGCCACTGCGCCGGCTCATGCCGATGAATATGTGGCGTCCGGTGATCAAGCGTGAATTGACGCCGGAGGCGGCGGGAAATGTAAAACGCATCGAAGCGATGTGGGCTGAATGTCGCGTGCTCTACGGCCAGAAGAGCGCTGAGCCGTTTTTATTCGGTCACTTCGGCGCTGCCGATGCTATGTATGCGCCGGTGGTGGCGCGCCTGCATACCTACGGAGTAGAGGTCGGCGGAACGACGCGGGCCTATATGGATGCCGTTATCGCTTTGCCGGCCTGGCAAGAATGGTATGCCGCCGCGATCAAGGAGACCTGGGTACTCGCTGCCGATGAAGTGGATTGGCCGACTGTGCATCGGGTTTAGAGTTTAAGGCGCACGACCAATTCTTCTATGAAAGGACGTTGTCCTGGAAGAATTTTCTTTCGTGCAGTTGCGAGGCCGAAATACGAGATTCGATCGACTTCGGGGAAACTCTGACGTTTGCCACTATGCGGCGGCCATTCCATTTCGAATGTGTTGCTGGAGAAAGCCACGAGGTCGAAATCGGCCTCAAGTGCATAGGCATGTACGATCTTGCCGCTTTTCTGACGCAGCGGTGCGAGTGCGACAAACGGACCTGCGGCGGCAAGGCCGGTCTCTTCGTTGAATTCGCGTTTCGCGCAGGCGAGCAAGTCGTCGGATTCGACGTTTCCTTTTGGAATAGACCAGACGCCATCATCCCGATTGCGCCAATAGGGGCCGCCAGGGTGGGCGAGCAGGATTTCGAGCCGCGAATTGCGGCGATAAGCAAGGATGCCGGCGCTAACCTCGGATCGGCGGGACATGGGTTCTTCTCGGCTGCGCAAAAGAAAAGCAAAACACAGGCCGTTTCGCGGTCCAAACGCGAAAATGTGATGGCTGTTACGCGTGGCGGCGGTGCAGATTGGCGTCGAGTAGGCCGATTGATCTACCAGGGACGTTCGTTCGAATTTGTTACGTGCTCCCGGTCGGGAGCCGTGAGGCAGATGCCGATGCAGAGGTAGGATAAATCGGGGTGCGGGTTATGACCGCGGTGGAATTTGGCGATCGGCTCGGCGTAGCATTCTCCTGCTTTCGCCTTGACCAGGACGCCCTCCTGAAAGTGGGCCTCGAATAGGCCCTGCAGCGCCACGAAAAATGCAGCTCCATTGTGGCAATGCCAGTTGGTGTAACCACCCGGCACGATTTCGGCATTATAGATTTGCACTTTCACCTGTGGATCGCGCGGAAGCGAAGCATAGAGCGTGTCGAACAGTAAATTGCGATGAAAACCGTGCCCTGGCGACACCATGCCCTCCAGCTTGAGCTTAAGATCTTTGTATTCATCAAATCGCGCTTGCATCTTTGTGTCCTCGCTAGGGTGCGGAAGCCTAATACATTGGCTGGGGAGGGGTGAAGCGCGCAAAAACAAAGACCCGGCAAACCGCCGGGTCTTTGCATTCAATGTGTGACCAGTCGTCAATCGTCGACGACCTCTTTCACGGCGTCCTTCATTCCGCCGATTGTATTCTGAACCTTGCCGGCGATCTTCTGCGTCTTGCCTTCGCTTTCGAGCTTGGTGTCACCGGTAGCCTTGCCGGCAACCTCTTTCAATTTACCCTTAATCTGTTCAGCGCTGCCTTGAATGCGATCTTTGTTCATAGCGTCCTCTCATTTTTTGTTGTTGCTATCGACAAAACAACGTTCGGCTCCGCGCTTGCGTTCCGGCGAACGCAACGCAACCAATATGACCCGGGCGCGCAAGCCGAGGCCCCGCGCCGGCGTGGGCGGCACGGGGCCGAGCTACGCAACAGTTACGCTACTGCTTCGAACCGGTCGTGCTCTTGTTCGGATTCGGCGAGCAATTCAGGTTCTGCGGCTTCGCGTCCTTTTCACAGGCTGCCAAGCTCGCATACTTGCAATTGAGACCGCCACTCGCTGATGTGTTGATACAGAACGGGGCACTTCCAATGGTCTGTTGTTTCTGCATGCTGCTGCCCGAAGAGGGCGAGCCCATCGTGCCCTGCGCCTGGGCGAATGAAGTCCCCGCGACGAGTGCGGCGACCGCGGTGAGAGTAGTCAAAGTCTTCATGATCTGCCTCCTTGGTGACTGATGCCGGCACACGGCATCTGTGAACAACGAGGGCGGCGGGATGGTGTTCCCGGAACCCGACCGATTTTGGGAAATAGTTTTAATCACGGCCCTGAAAAGGCAAACGGCCGGGAAAGTTCCCGGCCGTCGACTTGAAATCGCAATTGAGACTATGCCTCGACGATCGCTACGATTTCATGCGTGTGGGGATCGATAATGACAATTTGGTCGCCCACGAGAATGTAGTCGTAGCCTCGCCACACGGGATAGATCGCGACGACCTCAACGGGCAGCGGATAGACATGCACGTTAGTCGGGATCCGCGTTCCAACCGAAACCGATACACTCAAACGGACCGGTTCGACCTTGTGCTGGCGAATGATCGACGTGATTTTAGTGCGCTGTTCGGTTGAGAGATTTGCCGAACCTGCGGCTGCGCCCTGACCGGTCGTGGTGCGGTTCTCCTGAGTTGTCGATTGAGACTTGCCATCGGCTGCGCCCGATTTCTTGTCGCTATCCATTGAACGGGACGGAGCCTGAGCCTTGTCGTCAGCATCCGACTTCGGTGCCTGGCCAGTCGTTTCGCGTGCCTTGCCAGACTTGGCGTCCGGCGCAGTCTGGCCGGTTTTCGGGAGCGCCTTATCCGACTTGTCAGGTGTGGCCTGGCCGGTCGTTTGCGGGGCCTTTTGCTCACTCTTTACCGACGGAGCCACCTTTTCCGCCGGCGCATTTTGCTGCGCCGCAGGTGCGCGCTCCGGAGTGTCCTTACTCATACCTTGTGCAGATGCGACGCCGGCGCTCAACAGCAGCGCCATCGCCACGCTTGATAACAATTTCGCTTTCCTCACGGGAATGTCTCCTCTGGGTGCCCACGAATTTCTCGACGAAGTCGAGACCTCTTCTAAAAACGTTTGAAGGGAGCACTCGGTTCCAAAAGTCACTGAAACGCAACGGTACAGCACCATTGCGTTCCTGGTTCCATCAAGGCAACTTTCAATCTGATCGGGAGGGGCCCTTGGCGATTCTTGCGTCATCAATCGATAAAAACGCCGCCGAGTTTCGTGCCAACGCTGAGAGAATGCGCGCCCTTGTGGCAGAACTGCAAGCCAAGCGCAGCGAAGCAGCCTCCGGCGGACCGGAGCGGGCCAGGGAGCGTCACGTTGCCCGCGGCAAACTGTTGCCGCGCGATCGCGTTATGAACTTGATCGATCCCGGCTCGCCGTTTCTCGAATTTTCGCCGCTCGCTGCCAACAATATGTATGACGACGCTATTCACGGCGCGGGACTGATTGCCGGTATCGGTCGCGTCGAAGGCCGCGAGTGCATGGTGGTCTGCAATGACTCCACCATCAAAGGCGGCACATATTTTCCGCTGACGGTGAAAAAGCATCTGCGGGCGCAGGAAATCGCACGCGAAAACCGCCTGCCTTGTATCTATTTGGTCGACAGCGGTGGAGCCAACTTGCCGCATCAGACCGAAGTGTTTCCCGACCGCGAGCACTTCGGGCGCATTTTCTACAATCAAGCGACGCTATCGTCCCTCGGTATTCCACAGATTGCAGTCGTGATGGGTTCCTGCACGGCGGGTGGCGCCTACGTACCGGCGATGTCTGATGAAACAATCATTGTGAAAAATCAGGGCACGATTTTTCTCGGCGGGCCACCACTGGTGAAGGCGGCAACCGGTGAGGTCGTGACTGCTGAAGAATTGGGTGGTGCTGACGTTCATGCGCGAAAGTCTGGTGTCGCCGACCACTATGCGCAGGACGATCACCACGCATTAAGCATCGCACGTCGTATCATCGCTAACTTGAACACGAAGAAGACTATTGAAATTCAAATGATCAAGCCGCGCGACCCCGCGCTTGATGGAAACGAACTCGACGGAATTGTGCCGCTCGACCTCAAGAAACAATATGACGTCCGTGAAGTGATCGCGCGTATCGTGGACGCCTCCGAGTTCGACGAGTTCAAGGCGCTATACGGCGTGACGCTTGTTGCCGGCTTTGCGCATATTCAAGGCATGCCGGTCGGCATCATTGGTAATAATGGCATCCTGTTTTCAGAAAGCGCGCTGAAGGCAGCACACTTTATTGAACTTTGTTGCCAGCGACGCATTCCATTGCTGTTCCTACAAAATATTGTCGGGTTCATGGTCGGGCGTGACTATGAGGCCGGCGGAATCGCAAAAGATGGCGCCAAGATGGTGACAGCTGTTGCATGCGCACGTGTGCCGAAGATCACGGTGATTATTGGCGGCTCATACGGTGCCGGAAACTATGGCATGTGCGGACGCGCGTATAGTCCACGTTTTCTGTTTACTTGGCTGAACGCGCGCATCTCCGTGATGGGTGGCGAGCAGGCTGCGAGTGTTCTAGCGACCGTCAAGCGCGACAATATCGAAGCTAGTGGAGGAAAATGGTCTGAAGTCGAAGAGCAGGAATTCAAACAACCGCTCCTCGACCAGTTCGAACACGAAGGGAATCCGTACTACGCCACGGCCCGGCTTTGGGACGATGGCATTATTGCTCCTTCGGAAACGCGTCGCGTGCTGGCGCTCGCGTTTTCCGCCACGTTGAATGCGCCGATACCGGAAACGAAATTTGGCGTATTCAGGATGTGAGCGCGCCGTCTAATCGAATTAGACAAATTCCAATGTTGCTTCCGCGTCTTGCATCTGATGCGGCGCAGTGTCACAGATTCGTTCGCGTATCGAATGAGGCGTTTCCATGTTTCGCCGAACAATCGGGATCGCGCTCGCTGCCGGACTGTTGCCGCTCGCGGTAGGCGCGCAGACGCTGGCCCCTTCGCCGGCAAAACAAGCACCGAAAGAAACGAAGGACGCGCCCAAAGCCTATGTGCCTGGTTTAGAGCAATTCATGAATTTGATCTTGATCGAACACAACAAGCTTTGGTTCGCCGCCAGGGCGCGCAACTGGGCCCTTGCCGAATATCAGCTTGGCGAGATCAAGGAAATTATGGGCGATGTGCAGGATTTTGTGCCGACATTCAAGAATCTCCCGCTCGCCGAGATGCTTGACGCTGTGATTACCAAAGAGATTGTCGTGCTGGAAAAAACGATCGAAGCTAAGGATCACAAAGCTTTCATCTTCGGCTACGACAAGCTCACCGCCGCTTGCAATGCCTGCCATCAAGGGACGGGCAACGGCTTTGTTGTCATTAAACGTCCGGCGCAACCCGTCTTCACCAATCAGGACTACAGCCCGCATAACTAGCGGTTTGCGCGTTCGTCCTGTCACGGCGCTGTGATAGCCCGCTTCATGGTTGGTTTACCCGGCCCAGCCTAGTTTCTTGGTTTTGGGGGAGGCATACGCCATGATCTCTATCGTCAACGGCTATATCTGTACGACGTCGTGTGACGTGGCGGCCGCTAAGCAAGGGAAAGATCCGAATGCATCGCCGGGGTCGGCACCGGGCGTATCCGGCAAAGGCGGCAAAACATCGAGTTTTGCAGGGCAGCCGGCGACCACGCTGGACGGATTACTTAAGGATCTTCCAGGTTCGGGCCCTGCCGCGCCTGCCAACAATAATCTGCCGCAGGCACAGGTCGACCGACTCGTCTAGTGCCGTAGCCCGTGCAGCTCGCGCATGCTAAACGCAGGCGCGATGACCAGTGCGGAAGATCTCAAGCAACTTGCACCCACGGGGACATTGCGCGGCGGCGTCGTGGTTGCCCCGGCAGCGTCCGCATTTTTCGCCATTCGGGACAGTGGTGAAGTGAAGGGCGTTACTGTCGATTTGATCCGTAGCTTTGCCGCAGCGCTGAAGTTGCCATTGGCTCTGCAGATACACGACAATTCAGGACAGGTGACCGATGCAGTCGCCAAAGGCGATTGCGACCTCGCCTTTATGCCGCAGGACGCCGAACGCGCAAGGCGCGTTGATTTCGGTCCCGCCTATTATTTCATTGAGAGCACGTACCTCGTGCCTGCGGGCTCCACCATCAAAACGATCGACGACGTTAATCGGCCGGGCCGCCGGATTGTTGCTATATCGAACACGACGACCGCGCGAAGCGCGCGCCGAACGGCTCCCAATGCGAGCGTTGAAGAAGTCCCAAGCGTCGACCGGATGACGGAAATGGCGCGGTTGGGGCAGGGGGACGCTTTTGCCCTGTCGCATGACTCATTCGCCGGACTGTTACCGAAGCTTCCGGGCGCACGTGTCCTGAGTGGAAATTTCCAGCAAACCGGCATCGCAGTCGCTGTACCCCAAGGGCGAGGGGTCGCACTTAAAATTGCAAGCGAGCTACTCGAAATTGCAAAATCGTCCGGCCTGGTGCGGCGCGCCCTCGACGCTTCAGGGTTTCCGGATGCTCCGGTAGCGCCACCCGCGACCCGCACTTAGATCGTCACATCGTCACAACGACATTGCCGAGTGTGCCTCGCTCCACCGCTTCGTGGGCTGAAGCCGCATCAGCGAGCGGGAAAGTCGGCTGTGCCACGCGGTTCAGCAGCGTTCCTTGCCTGAGCCCGCCGTCGATGCCAACAACCGCGCGCTCGCGTTCTGCGGCGTCAAGCTCATAGACCAAGAAGAATTGCAGGTGGATCGAGTTGACGAGGCAGAACGCGGTCGGCAGCACCGCTTCCGGCCCTGTCCCGTAGACGATGACAGTCCCTTTTGGCCGTAGCACGTTGGGAAGGAGCTTTGCGTTGGCGGTGAAGTCCATTTCAATCACTGCGTCGACACCGCGTTTACCGGTGATTTCCATAACCCGCTCGCCGACGCTTTCGTGTTTGTAGTCGATCGTATGGTCGGCGCCGCATTTCTGTGCAGCCTGGGCCTTCTGTGGCGAGGAAATCGTGGTGATCACACTCGCGCCTTTGGCTTTTGCGAACTGGATGACGTACTGGCTCACGGCGCCGGCGCCCCCCGATACCAGTAGGCACATACCGCTTTGTGCGCGTGCCAATGTGACAGCGTGAACGGCGGTCATCGCAGGAATCCCTAAGCAAGCGCCGGCTTCGAAACTCGTATTGTCCGGCAATGTCACGGCTTGGGCAGCCGGCAATACGATGTACTCGGCCGCGGTGCCGAACGGTCGTTTCCACTGACCGTTCCACACCCAGACCCGTTGGCCGATGCGCGATGCCGGTACGCCGTCTCCGACTTCGTCGATGACACCAGCGCCGTCGCTATGCGGGATCACCCGCGGGAAGGCGATCTTGCGGGTGGAACCCTGGCGCGACTTGACGTCTGAGGGGTTTACGCCGGATGCGGCGAGCTTGACGCGCACTTCGCCGTGCCCCGCACGGGGTGTTTCGAGGTCGCCGACCTGGAGGACGTCGCGCGCAGTACCGTTACGTTCATAGTAAGCCGCCCGCATGGGACCTCCTCGTTTGAACGTCGCCACGATAGCACGCCACCTGGGAGTAAAAATCAGGTGGGTGAACCGGCGCATCGTTCAGGCGTTATCTCCATGACCCAATTTGAGAGGGAGGCAGGGGGCCAAATCCGAGAGGTTCGATATGACTTATCGTGTGTATAGCGGCCCAAAAGAGTCCGCCGATATTTCACCGCTCGAAAAATCACAAATGCTCTACAAGGAATTCCCTATGCTCGACGACGCACTGTCGTGGGCGCGCCATCTGGACCAGACCGGTCGAGCGCCGCTTTTCATCGAAGGCGATGATGGCGTGCGGATGGATCGCCGGGCCATCATCGACGCGATACGGATCGGTATGCGGGAGGAAGTCGGCGCGGACCCCGGAGCGACAATAGAGATTAGCCCGCGAGACGCGTCCACTCGGACCGGGCGCGGTCGGTAAGGTGGTTCC
>JBATYN010000446.1:0-2699 GCA_049674125.1 Pseudolabrys sp.
CCGTACTCATGCAGCGAGCGCTCGGGGACGGGGGCACAACGCAGCCGTAAGGCCCGGATCAAAGCTAGTTCACGACCGCCAGCTGCGATCGGTCGATCGACTTCAGCACGCGTTCGAGCTCGTGGCCGCGGCGAACAATCAACCCGGTCGCGGAGATCACGCTGTAGACGCCCTGACGGCGTTCAAGCTTCGGGTTTTTTTCGATGCGATAGATCGGCACTTCTGACGCACGGCGAAATACGGAAAATACCGCCCGGTCTTTGAGAAAATCGATCGCGTAATCACGCCACTCACCGGCGGCTACCTTGCGGCCATAGAGATCGAGAATGCGATTAAGTTCACGCCGGCTGAAGGTCACCTGACTTGCGAGGGCGGACGGACTGCGCACCGGGGTACCGCCCCCGAGGGACTGGCTGGGATCAATTTCGCCGGAACCGAACGTCATGCGGCGCCTCCTTTGTGCTTCACCTCATGATCGCGCCGCCGACAGCGCACGGCAAGAGGGTCCTTGCGCCAGCAACTGATCCAGAAATGCGCAAAAACGTCGAAAAGGCGATCACGAACTCGTTAAAAGCTCCCACAATAACGCCCAATTTCCGTCAACCGCCGGTCACGCTGGATTGGGATAAAGCAGATGTTGCCTCAAGGCCCGGTCCGGTACGAGCACCGGATTCCTCAGCCCCCCAGCCCCCCGGGGTTCGATCGGCCGGGCCAGTTGAGTTCCGCGTACGGTTCAATCCCCTAATGCCTTCGGGCCGGCTTAATGCCGGCCCGATTTTTTTCGTCTGAAGAAGTTAGATGTTCAGTTTGCCGGAGCTGTGCAGCAGCTCGTCGATGCACTGCCGAGCATTAAACCGGGTTTGGAAGCAACACCACCTTGCACAATGACGTCGAGCCTATCGATGTCTTTGAGCGAGTAAGCGTCCTTCGGAAGATCGGCCAACGGTATCCTGAAGGTTTGCGCCTTGCCGTTCCAGTCGCCGAGCTTCACCCAGCGGCGGACGACATTGTGATAGGTGAGGGTGCGGTCGCGATTTTCGCCGCGTCCGATTTCAACCGAAACCTTGCTGCTCACCGGGCAGAGCCAGACCTCGGCATTGGGGTGTTCTTCCTTGGCGGCGGGGACGTTCACCGTCACCTTGCCGTCGGCAACGAACATAGTCACCGGCAACGCGAGCACGCCCGGATTGCGCTGCGTTTGTGCAATCGCTTTTTCAATTGCCGCCTTGTCGCTACCGAGCACATGGACGACGCCATTAACAACAACCTGTGGTGTATAGACCTCGCGGTCACCACGCGCTTCGGCGTAGGCACGCTGCCGATCAGAATGGCCATGCAACGCCAGCGTGTCTTTCCAGCCGAGATAGTCCCAATAGTCGACCGGCAGACTCATGGTCAGCAACGACGGGTCGCGCGAAAGCTCGCCGAGCAGTTTGTCAGCGGCCGGGCAGGACGAGCAGCCTTGGCTGGTGAATAGCTCAATGACGGCGCGCGGTTCGGCCGAAGCCGATGTAACTGTAGCGGTGCTGATGATCGCGATAGCGAAGGTGACGTGGCGATAGTTCATGTCGATACCGCAATCCCTTGCCCCGCCCGCGACTTATAGAGGGCTGGATCGATCACCCGCTACTCACTTCACAGTGAGGAGCTTAAAGGCTGACCGTTAACGGAATTGCCGCTCAACCAGCCAATTGCCGCAGGACAAACTGCAAGATACCGCCATTTTTGAAGTAGTCGAGCTCGTCAAGCGTATCGATACGGCAGATCAACGGCACCCGCTTGAGGGTCCCGTTGCCGGATACGATCTCGGCGATCAGCCGCTGATGCGGTTTGAGTTCGCCATGCAAACCGCGGATCGTGACCTGCTCGTCCCCTTTAAGGCCGAGCGACTGCCAGGACGTTCCTTCCTCAAATACCAATGGCATCACACCCATGCCGACCAGGTTCGAACGATGGATGCGCTCGAAAGATTGCGCGATCACCGCGCGGACGCCAAGCAGGATCGAGCCTTTGGCCGCCCAGTCGCGCGAAGACCCGCTGCCATATTCCTTGCCGGCGAAAACGACCAGCGGCACTCCGTCGGCCTTGTATTTCATCGCCGCATCGTAGATCGGCATGCGTTGCTTGGACGGGTAGTGAACGGTGACTCCACCTTCGACCCCCGGCACCATCTGGTTCTTGATACGAATGTTCGCGAACGTGCCACGCATCATCACTTCGTGGTTACCGCGGCGCGTGCCGTATTGATTGAAATCGGCCGGCTTGACCTTATGCCCGACCAGATATTTTCCCGCCGGCGAGTCGACCTTGATCGAGCCGGCCGGGGAAATGTGGTCGGTGGTGATCGAGTCGAGCAGCAGGGCCAGTACGCGTGCGTCGACGATGTCCTCGAGCGGCTTGGGATGACGGCCCATTCCCACGAAGTATGGCGGGTTCTGCACATACGTGGACTTCTTGTCCCAGTCGTAGGTCATGCCGCCTTTGACGCTGATCTTGCGCCACAACGTATCGCCTTTGAACACGTCGGCATATTTTTTGGAGAAGATCTGTTTGGTGATGTTCTTGGCGACGAATTCGCCGATTTCCTTGTTCGACGGCCAGATGTCTTTCAGAAAAACCTTCTTGCCCTTCTGGTCGACACCGAGTGGTTCTTTTGCGAGATCGACGTTCATCGAACCGGCGATCGCATAGGACACGAC
>JBATYN010000447.1:0-3856 GCA_049674125.1 Pseudolabrys sp.
CTGCTCAGACTGGCCGGATTGGCGACGGGAAGATATTCGTTTCCAATATCGAAGAGGCTATTCGGATCAGGACCGGGGAATCCGGAATTGATGCAATCTAATCCGCAGGCAAACGTCCTCGCGGGCATTTCATGAAAACAAGGGGGAATGCAGTCCATGACGACAGCTAAAGAAGTCATGAAGATGATTAAGGACAACGACGTGAAATACGTCGATTTCCGATTTACCGATCCACGCGGGAAGTGGCAGCACGTCACCTTCGATATCACGATGATCGAAGAGGAAACGTTTGCCGAAGGGATTATGTTCGACGGATCGTCGATCGCCGGCTGGAAAGCGATCAACGAGTCAGACATGAACCTGATGCCTGATCCGGCAAGCGCTTGCATCGATCCATTCTTCGCCGAGACCACGCTCGTATTGGTGTGCGACGTGCTCGAGCCGACGACGGGCGAACCTTACAATCGCGATCCTCGCAGCATGGCCAAGAAGGCCGAAGCGTTGGTCAAATCCCTGGGCATCGGTGACACGATCTATTTCGGCCCCGAGGCCGAGTTCTTCGTGTTCGACGACGTCAAATTCGCGGCCGAGCCTTATAATACCGGCTACAAAGTCGACTCGATCGAACTACCGTCCAATTCCGCCACGGACTACGAAGGCGGCAATATGGGCCACCGCATCGGTACCAAGAAGGGATATTTCCCGGTGCCGCCGCAAGACTCGGCGCAGGACATGCGCAGTGAAATGCTGGCCGCGATGGCAAAAATGGGCGCGAAGATCGAGAAGCACCATCACGAGGTCGCGTCGGCTCAGCACGAACTTGGTTTGAAGTTCTCGCCGCTGACGCAGATGGCCGACATGATGCAAGTCTACAAATACTGCATCCAGCAGGTCGCGCAGATCTATGGGAAGACTGCAACGTTCATGCCAAAGCCTGTATACGGTGACAACGGCTCGGGCATGCACTGCCATCAATCGATCTGGAAGGCAGGCAAGCCGGTGTTCGCGGGCAACAAGTATTCCTATCTGTCGGAAACCTGCCTGTCATACATCGCCGGCATCATCAAACACGCCAAGGCGATCAACGCCTTCACGAATCCGACAACTAACTCCTACAAGCGTCTTGTGCCGGGTTTCGAGGCGCCCGTGTTACTCGCCTATTCGGCGCGTAACCGGTCGGCTTCATGCCGTATCCCCTACACGACGAACCCGAAGGCCAAGCGCGTCGAAGTGCGCTTCCCCGATCCACTCGCCAATCCGTATCTTGCATTCTCGGCGATGCTGCTCGCAGGCATCGACGGCATCAAGAACAAGCTCGATCCGGGCTCGGCGATGGACAAGGACCTCTACGACCTTCCACCGGCCGAACTCAAACGGATTCCGACGGTTTGCGGCAGCTTGCGTGAAGCACTGCACAATCTCGACAAGGACCGTGACTTCCTCAAGACCGGCGGCGTGTTCGACGACGACTTCATCGATTCTTACATCGATCTCAAGATGCAGGAAGTGATCCGTTTCGAACACACCCCGCATCCGGTCGAATACGAGATGTACTACTCGGCGTAAGCGTTCCTCCCAAACATCGCGAAAGCGATGCAACTTTCGGGCGCTCCGCAAGGGGCGCCCTTTTTCTTGCGAGTGTGTGGAACGTCCTAGACGATCAGCAGAGCGACGATGGCAAGGCCGGCTGCAACGCCGGCTGCCGTCACGAGCATGTGCCGGCGACGGCGCTTGGGACCATAAATTCCAGCCGCCCGCCGGGCCGCGATCAATGCGGCATCGAATTCAGCTGAATTTGAATAGGCGCACGCCAATGCCGCGCCTGCCCGTTCGGCATAGGCCTCGAGCGAATGCGAATCCGTACGGCCCGGTGAACCCCACATGCGAGGATGGTACCGCGAATAGAGTAAATGAGACGTTGCGAGCCAACCCAAGCCGGGGTTGTCCGGTTAGGTGCGGCGCGAAAGCCGAGCAAAAGCGGGCGTCCGGGGAGGAGTAGCGCGGCGTGCAGCAGCGATCAGGCGCGCGCGCTCATTCGCCATTTCTTCTTCAGCGATGTGGATTCGATTCCGGCCGTCGTGTTTGGCCCGGTAAAGAGCAGCGTCCGTGCGCGCAATAAGCGAGTCGATGACCGTGACCGGGTCGTAAGAAACAGCAGCGCCAATGCTCACCGTCGCACCGACTGTATGGGTGGCGATGGTTGCACCCGTTGCCTCGAAGCCTGCGCGGACGCGTTCGGCGATTTTGCTGGCGCTTTCGATCCCGCCTGGGACAATCGCTATAAATTCTTCGCCACCGAACCTGCCAATAATGTCGTCGACACGCGTGCTGGCTCGTACGACCTGACCGAAAAGACGCAACGCGTCGTCGCCAACGACATGACCGAATCGGTCATTGATTGACTTGAAATGATCAAGGTCGAACATCAGCATCGCCACCGGCTCGCCGCGTTTGGCCTGCTGCGCGCACAGGGTGACAGCGTTTTCTATGAACGCGCGGCGGTTCAGCAAGCTCGTCAGATGATCGGTACACGCAGCGGTACGATAGACATGGACGTGATGATCCTTGACCATCAACATCACAATGAATGCGGTACCAACCGCGTAGAGTATCGTTTCAATCGTGAAAACTGTCAGCCATGCGGCATTGTGGCCGTCTGGCAAGAAAGCGCGCATCGCCAGCGGCACAAGGAATATTCCCGCGTGCAGACACGGCACGACAATGGCCGCCGCGCGTGAATAGCGCGTT
Source organism: Pseudolabrys sp. (assembly GCA_049674125.1). Lineage (GTDB taxonomy): Bacteria > Pseudomonadota > Alphaproteobacteria > Rhizobiales > Xanthobacteraceae > Pseudolabrys. Next base: position 2,749 of record JBATYN010000447.1, read on the forward strand.
CGGCGTCTTTCTCGCCAAAGCTCAATGGCAATGAAGAAGGTGTAGACCGGAACGATCAAGGCGCCGAGGATCGCGCCGTTACCGTCTTCCATCACGCCTGGAATTTGAGCAAGCCCCAACCAGACGGCCGCGCCGATGAAGGTCGCGAATGGCAAAACACGGCGGCCCTGGAAAAGCCGTACGCCGTTCCAGATCATGCCGCACGCGAGGAAGGTCAACGCACCGGGTACTTGCGGCGGCAGCTTGATCAATGGTGTCGGCAAGGTGCCCAGCGCCATCGCTGACGCACCAATCAAATATGCGGAGCCCCACCATGCCAGCGCGCGAACGTTGCGTTGCTGGAGCCAATCAATAATGAGAAATAGTCCGAGCAGGCCGGCAATGCATACCGCGACCAACGACAGGGTCGGCATATCCAGCGTCGTGGATTGCAGGCCACCGGCTAGCAACATTGGAGCTCCCACCTGCGTCCGCCTGGAGGACAATTTCCTCGCGGATCCAGGCGGTAAAATAACGCTATGGTGGTAGGAAACTGTTGCGCGATTAGGCGACCTTCGACGAAAGACTTCTGCGAATTGTAATCAATATTGAGGGTTGGCAGCGCTTTCCCCAGCGATTAGGCCCTTTCAATGAGCTAACCAAACTAGATACAATTTGAATGATCGCAAAACGAAAGCAAAAAAGGCGCGCTTTTTGCGCGCCTTTTTGCAATTTGCAAACGCTTCCGAACGATTAGCGCTTCGAGAACTGGAAGGAACGGCGGGCCTTTGCACGGCCGTATTTTTTTCGCTCGACGACACGCGGATCGCGGGTGAGGAAGCCACCGCGCTTGAGGGCGCCGCGGAGCTCGGGTTCGAAGTAGGTCAGCGCCTTGGCCAGCCCGTGGCGGACCGCTCCAGCCTGGCCGGACAACCCGCCGCCGGACACGGTGCAGGTCACGTCATATTGGCCGCCGCGATTGGCGGCGACCAGCGGCTGTTGGATCAACATCCGCAGGACGGGGCGCGCGAAAAATACTTCGACGGCTTTCGTGTTGACGAGAATCTTCCCGGAGCCCGGTTTGATCCACACACGCGCAACGGCGTTCTTGCGCTTGCCGGTGGCGTAG
>JBATYN010000448.1:0-2487 GCA_049674125.1 Pseudolabrys sp.
GGCCTGCCAAGGACGTTTCCTCAACACGATGATCGATTTTCAACGGCCGCCAGCAATGGCGGCCGTTTTTTATTGAATACGCAAGAAGTGCCACATTGGCAGCGGTTACCGCGAGTTACGCGCGGACCACAACGCGGCGATACGCCGCCGAAATGCTTTCGGCTTTTCCGCGAAAAGGCGGCCCGACAGCCGCTGCGCCGTATTCAAATGCGCTCGCCGGCGCTCCCCGATTAGGGGCGACAACCGCGATCGCCACGGAGCAAGCGGCTCATGCGGGGCGGTCAAACTCGTCAGCACGGCGAGATCCTGGCACGCGCCGAGTTGATTGCGCAGGCGCTGCGCCTCTTCAGCCCAAACTTTTCCAAGCCGCGGCCAAAGCGGTTCGACCAGATCCATCTGGTGGCGGTGTTCGACCACGCGCCGCCGCAGGTCATGCAAATGCTCGGCCTCGGCATCTGACCAGCCATCGGGCACCAGCTGCCGCGCGCGCCTGTAGGTCGAGGTGAGACCGTCGGTCACCGTGTCGAAATCGATCGCTTTGAGCGGCCAGCGCTCCATCGAAAGCGTTGCATAGTCGAGATAGCGCGCCAGCCGGTCTCGCATAACTTTCGTAAAACTTTTTGCCTCGGCCGCGTCCCGCATTTCAGTCAAGCGCACACGGATTGTTTCTGTTGAGGTGGAGGAGAATGGCAAATCCGCCTTGCGCAGGTCAGCCAATGCGTCCAGCGCCGACTGCGCGTCGCGAGCGCCGGCAATCGCCCGCATCAGTTCGCGCGCTTCGGCGCGCATCTGGTCGGCCTGTTCGCCGAGCGGCCGCGCGAGCAAGCGCAGGAGCGCCCGCCAGCGTTTGAGGGCTTTGCGCACCTCGTGCACCGCTTCGGGATCGGACAGTTCGGGGTCGGTGAGGGCGCGACGGCCGTCGGCAATAACCGAGCGCGCGGCGGCGGCAAGGCCGTCGCCGAAGCTGGCGTCAGTTCCCCCAGCAGCCCCCTTCATCGTCATTTTTTGCCGCCGTTTCGTGACATCTAAATGAAATGCAACACTTTTCGCCCTTCGCAACCAAATGCCAGCCTTTAGGCCCGGTACACGCCGGGCCTAATTTTTTCCCGCGGCGATGCCGTCTGTTTGACCGGAGTCAGACTGTTACCTAGCCCACAGCGACGTTGGGACTGCTTCAAAACACTAAGCCAAAGCCACGATTACAATACGGCGAATTACAAACCTACAACAATGCCTTGGTGTGATGTGCATGACACCGCGCCGCTGAACCGTGGGTATTGTGTAATGAAAGCCAAAAGTGGCCGATCCCACCAGACCATATAAATCGACACGATTACTATTGGAGAAATTGCGATGCCCGGCCCAATTGGTGATGCACGCGGTGGGGATGTCGAGACGTTAGTTCCACAGGAACAAAAAGCTTCGGGGCGACAAGCATCTTCGGCAACAACGTCTGGACCAACCCAGCCCACGTCTGGCGTGGCCGGCTTGTCGTGCCCTGCCGTGCTTACACTGCCCGACGCGCAGCCTGCTACGACCTTTCTTTTTGGCGCAAACGTTTCCGGCCCGAACGCTCAGAACCAAGACGGTGTGTGTTACGTGCAGCCGCCTCGGCCTGCGGCTCAGACTCTTCCGACGAGTGCCTCCGAAAACACGAATGCCGCGTCTTCCCTTTCCGCCGCAACACCTGCAGCTCTTATTGCCAACTGTCACGATGTTGATGATGTCGTCAAAGTCCTGGGCGGACTAACCGGCCCCGACCAGCAACACTACGCCGTCGACGTGGTCAGTCTCGCGCTTCGGCGTTTCGGCGATGTTGATGACATCAAAAATCTTATCGGGGCGGTTCGAAACAACCCCCGCCTTCACCGACTCGTTGTCGAACAGGTTCTGCACCGGGCGGCGGAGCTGGAACAGAAAAGCACGCCGGAAAACCGCGACACGCTGGATGGTCCGCACCGGCAGGCCTGCGCCTATGTCCTTGCTGCGCTTAAGGACATGCATGGTGAAGAGCTAGGCGCGCTGGTGGCTCAGAAGCTGTTGCCAAAGGAGGGCGAGTGGCTTGCCAAGACGCTTGATGCGCAGAATCCATCGGGCATCAACGGTTTTCTGTCGAAGACGCGTCATCAACTCCTGTCCGCGCTCAACAGCGTGCCACGGACGGAAACGACCAGCGCGTTTGTGAAAACGCTCTATCTGCGGATCTTACCGGAAGACACAATTACTTACTGCCCCCCGCTCGCCGCGAGTCTCGCGACAGCGCTGGGGCGCGAGTTTTATCCTCAGCCTCAGTTAGCCAGAACGGCCGCCGCCGAAAAAGAGCGCCTGCAACGCTTTTTGCTGGACCCTGAAGGCGCCGCACTCATGTTGACCGGCACGGAAGATAGAAGGCAGCGCGTCCTCGGCACACTTCAAAAGTATCCCGCGTTCAATGTGAAAAGCTTTGAACATCACAATGGGCTCTGGGTGATCGAGCCGACATTTGCT
>JBATYN010000449.1:0-3251 GCA_049674125.1 Pseudolabrys sp.
AGGTCGTCTGCGGTGATGCGGGGTACGCTTTCGAGCGTGCCTTTGGTTTGTCGGCCATAGGGATGGCCGGGAAACGCGACTTCCCACCATCTGCGGCTGGCGAGATCATTGGGGTTAGTCGTATCGCGCTGGAGCATCGACAGCTCTTGGCCACGTACCCGCTCGATAGCGTCGGCGTCGAAACGCGGATTCGTAAGCGCGAGATGCAGCAGATCAAACGCCTCATCTCGGTGCTCATTTAGTGAGCGAAGCGATCCGTGAAAATAATCGCGCCCGACTTGAAATGTGAGCTCTATCGCGTGATTTTCCATTCGCTCATGGAAAGCGTTGCTATCAAGGTCACCCGCGCCTTCATCCAAAAGATCAGCGGCAAGATTGGCAGTACCGGTTTTGTCCGCTTCGTCCTGAGTGGCGCCACCATGGAACGCGTAATTGAGCGTCACGAGCGGAACGGCTTTTTCACGAACGAGCCAGGCCTCAATGCCGGCCGGACTCACAATTTTTTCGATCGTCATTGCCGATGCGGCGCTTGTGCCTGTGATCAGCACGGCCGCGAGACAGAATATCGATGTTGTGAACCGCTTCATGAACGCTTCTCCACCTGCGGGCTCACATCTTTGATCAAGTAGCCCGTGACAGAGCGCCGTTTGTCGAGCCATTGCCGCGCAGCATCCCGAACCTGATCGGCGGTGACGGCCCGAATACGATCCGGCCAATGCCGCACGTCATTGACGCTCGCGCCTGTTGTCAGCGCCGCACCGTACCAGCGCGCCATGCTGGCCTGGTTGTCCTGCGCATAAACCGAGTCAGCAATCAGGCGTGTCTTGGTGCGCTCCAACTCTTCGTCGGTTACGCCCTTATCGATGACTTGAGCGATCACTGCGTCCGTCGCCGATTCAAGCTGTGGCAGAGTGGTTCCGGGGCGCGGTGAGCTGTGAATACCGAATTTCGTCATATCGAGCTCGCTCGCGTCGTACCAGGCATCGGCCATAACGGCGACCTGCTTGTCGACAACCAACGCGCGATAAAGACGGCTATTCGAGCCACTTCCAAGAATGTGCGAGAGCACTTCGAGGGCTTCAGATTCCCCGCGCTTGGCCGACGCGAAAGACGGCACCAGATATTCCCGCTGCATGCTCGGTATCTCGACCCGCGCATCCGCGAGTGTCAGCGAGCGGACCGCGACCGGTGGAGGCTCCTTTGCCCGTACACGCGACGCCATCGCCGCATGGTGGGCAACCTTTCCGTATGTATCTTCCGCGAGTGCCCGCGCCTGCGCCGGGTCGATATCTCCGGCAATCACCACCACAGCATTATTTGGTGCGTAAAAGCGGCGATAAAACCCGATAGCATCATCGCGTGAAAGTTCTTCCATTTCATGACGCCAGCCGATCACCGGCTTGCCGTAAGGATGATTGAGATAAAGAGCGGCATCGATTTGCTCATTGAGGCGGGCGCGCGGATTGTTTCCAACGCGCTGGTTCTGCTCCTCCAGGATGACATTGCGCTCAGGCAGCACCACGTCATCGGTGAGCTGCAGGCCCGTCATGCGGTCAGCCTCGAATTCCATCACCGTCTTGAGCTGCTCAGTCGGCACGCGCTGGAAATAGCCCGTGTAGTCCTGGGAGGTGAACGCATTTTCCTGGCCGCCGATGCGCGACACCACTTGCGAGAATTTTCCGGCGGGATTTTTCGCGGTGCCCTTGAACATGAGGTGCTCAAGGAAATGCGCCAAGCCTGACTTGCCAGGCGTTTCGTCAGCTGCACCGACCTTGTACCAGATCATGTGCGTGACCACGGGTGCACGATGGTCCGGAATGACCACCAGCTCCAGTCCGTTAGCAAGGGTGAAGTCGGCGATTTCGGTGCCCGCTTGCTCGGCCGCAAGCGAAGGCACAATGGCCGAAAAGAGCGCGATGAGTGCGACGTTTGTCTTGGCAATCACGATGTTGGACCTAGCTTTTGTTGCGAGCGTGCTGTAGCACCAAAAAAGACTACGCCGTCAGCCACGCAACGAAGCTAGATCGACGACCGTCACGATTATCGCGACGGCTCAGAATGTGACGTGTAGTAGTCGGTCGGCTTTTGAGGCGCCGCCTTGCCAAGACCGTAAGGCTGATCCGGCGACGGCGTTTGATAGCCGGGCGGAGGTTCGGTCAGCGATGCGCGAGGCGGCTCGCCGGTGAATTTCGCCGTTTCTTCCTTCTTATTGCCAAACATGGAGCCCCAGACACTGCTTGTGCTCGAGCCAAGTTGGGACGGCAGCAATTGACTGCCGAAGCCGGAGGCTGGCGCGTCATACCCATCGTCGGTTTTGGTCGCCTGCTGTTTCTTATTTTTGCCCCGCCCTCCGGGGGTCAGTTGATCAGGGCGTAACGGATTTTGCTCGCGCTCACGCTCGTCACTGATGTTGCGATCCTTCTCCATAGCCGCTTCGGCCTTGCGCCGCATGACGTCAGGATCCTTCGGCCAGGATGGATTGTTGGTGATAGCCGCATCGCTCCGCTCGGGCGGCGGCAGATCGCGGTTCGGCGGAAGCACCAGCGGGCCGCGCTCCTGGTAGTTGATTGTGGCTTCACCGTCGCGTTTAAAGCCGAGCCCTTCCATGATGCTGCGATAAACTTTCTGATCGACCGGGAGTTCGTCATCGGCTGCGCGGGCCGGAGGCGACAGCATCATAACAGCCGCGCCAACCACCATACCGAGGGCAGCGCTCGTGCTGAATACAGTCGTCAGGCGCATTGTGTTCATCCGGAACGGGACCTTTGAGCTACCGAATTTTCGCGACTCTTGCGGCGGATCAGGGCGCTTTTGCGGCGCGGTCCGTTACAAAAGATACATACAACAGGCCAATAACCCCGGCAACGATGGCTACGTCGGCTAGGTTAAAAACATACCAGTTGAAGCGCCAATTCGGCGTGTAAATGTGAAAAAACACAAAATCAGCGACCCAACCGTAGGCCAGACGGTCGATAGCGTTGCCGGCCGCCCCGCCAATGATCAGCCCGAGGGATAGCGCCGTGAGTCGGTCCCTGGCCCGTGCAAGCCAGATCCAGAGTAGCAATACGGCACCAGCCTTGACCGCCAACAGCACCCATTGCCCGAGCGGCCCCTGGGTCTGAAAGAGGCCGTAGCTGATGCCTGTGTTGCGGGTAAGGACAATGTCAAAAAACGGGCCGAGCCGTATCGGTCCATTGGCAGCAAGATTAAAAACAGACAGAAGGTAGAATTTGCTCACCTGGTCGAGAAGG
>JBATYN010000450.1:0-16671 GCA_049674125.1 Pseudolabrys sp.
TTGCGGCTTGTGATCGCGCCCCTCCAGTCTTGCGAAGATGCCGAGGATTTTCGACGCGCGCTGCGCAGCGAGCGTCGCATAAGCGCGTGCGAATGTCGGTGCGTCGAAGGTGGAATTGGCCAACAACCGGGCGCGGGCGTATCGCGACAGCAGCGCGATCTCCATCATCTCCGGAACGTCGACGCGTGCATCTTGCAACAGTGATGCAACGTCATAGGCGGCAGGCCCCATCACCGCATCTTGAAAATCGAGCAGCCCGATGCGCGCAGTGCCTTCGCGCTCCGGCAGCCACAAAAGATTGGGTGAATGAAAATCGCGAAGGACCCATGTCTGCGCGCCATCCGTCATCGGCAGCAGCGCATCGCGCCAAAGGGAACGATAAGCCCCGCGCTTGGTATCCGTAATTCTGGCCTCAAGTTTGGGCAGGTACCAATCGAGCAATAATTCGACCTCGATCTGAAATGCGTCCATGTCGTAACGCGGCAGCCGGTCGTCGGCGCCCGGTTCGACTGCAAGGACATCTTGCAACGTTTCGGAATGCAATTCGGCAAGCAGGTCAACACCCGCCTCGTAGCGCTTTTCCATCGGCGTCGGTGGATCGCCTTCGACAACAAGTTCGTCGCCGAGATCCTCGATCACCAGCAAGCCGGCTTTGCGGTCGGCGGCAAAGATCGCCGGCGCAGAAAATCCGCGCCCCCGCAAGCCGTGCGCCATGGCGACGAACGGCGTCACGCTTTCGGCAAGATGCGCGATTGCGCTGTAGGGCTTGCCTTCGCGCACCGGCAGTCCATCCCGACGCTTCGGCGAGTTCATCAGGATGTAAGTGGCGCCGTCGCGTGTCAGCCGTTCGTAACTGCGGGTCGAGGCATCGCCCTGAATGCGGCGGCGCGTGGCCTGCCTAAAGCTGGAGCGGTCAAGAAATTGGCGGATCGCCAAGATGCGCTCCGCCCTGGGTGTGAATGTGCCGTAGCCGGTGACCTGCGCGTGTCGTGCGTTTGGCCCTTGCTGCGGCGCCAGGGCAAACGCGATGTCCAGGCGATCGGCCGGCAAAAATCCGGCGGCGCGGTCGGGCCATTCCAATAGCGTGACTGCATCTTCGCCCGCGTCGTCGAAGCCAAGTTCGGTCAGTTCCGCCGCTCCCGACAGTCTGTAGAGGTCGACATGCACAAGCGGAAAACGGGGCAGCGTATACGTCTGCGTCAGCGTGAAGGTCGGGCTCGGGACTTCGATGCTTTCATCAGCCGCAAAATAGCGGATCAGCGCGCGAGCAAATGTGGTCTTGCCGGCGCCGAGATCTCCGGACAGCGTGATCAGATCGCCAGGCTCAATCAGCGCTGCAACATCCGTCATCAGACGGTTTGTGGCTGCCTCGTCGGCGAGGGCGACTGTGAAACTGTAACCGCCGGCGCTGGTGGGAAACATCGAATCATCCGTTGCAGTGCCGCTATCTTATAAACGGATCGCAGGCCCACGCCAGAATCGCCACGCACAGATCGCTTTGTGCGCGCGATGTTTGCTGCCGCTAAGCCGCGGTCTGTTTTGCCGCGTGCTCCACCGGAAACGAGCAAGTAACCGTGGTGCCTGCCCCGGGCGTCGACTCGATCGTCACCGTACCACCGTGTAATTCGACGAAGGAGCGGACAAGCGAGAGACCGAGGCCGGGCCCGCGATGCTGCGATCCCATGGAGTCGGTTTCGAACCATTCGAATACCTTGTCGGTCGCTTCCGGCGGAATCCCCGGGCCGCGGTCTGTCACGCTGAAAACCACAGCGTCTGCACGCCGTTGGGCCAATAATGTAACAACCTCACCGGCAGGCGAAAAGCCGACTGCGTTTGAAAGCAGGTTGAATAGGATTTGCCGCAAGCGCCGTTCGTCGGCAGTAAAGCTGCCGATATTGGGTTCCGCGTAAATATCGAGCGTGATGTTGTTGTTGACCAGACGATCCTGCACACCCTCCGCTGCAGCTTCCATGCTGGCGCGGATGTCGACCGCGCCGAGATTGAGCGTCATAGCGCCAGCGTCGATGGTGGCGAGGTCGAGAATGTTATTGATCAGCGCCAGCAGGGCGTTGGTCGATGCAGTGATATAACCGAGATATTCGCCTTGCTTTGCCGTCAGCGGGCCGAACGCCGGATCGCCGAGCAAGTTCGCAAAACCAATGATGTTGGTGAGCGGTGATCGCAATTCATATGACACATGGTGCACGAAATCGATCTTGATCGAGTCAGCGGTTTCCAGCGCCTCGTTGCGCTCGCGTAAGGCACGTTCGACGTTGACCGTGTCGGTCAAATCCTGAAACGTCACCAGCGTGGCACCGTCGGGCAGCGGCACTGTGGCAACGTCGATCACAGCACCGTCTCGTCGCTCGATCCGCGCCGTGAGCGATTCGCGGTTGTCGATTGCGGTGATGGCCGTGCGCAAATTCCGCCAGACCGTGTTGTCGTCGTGCAACGCCTGGCACCAGGCGGTCACGGATTCGGCATGCGGATGCTGATCGAGCGCCCCAAGCGATAGCTTCCACATTCTCTGGAACGCCGGGTTGTGCAACCGGACGCGGCCGTCGCTGCCGAACACCGCAACTGCTTCGGCAAGGTGATCGAGCGTTTCGCTTTGCACTTTGATGAGTGCGTCATAGCGGCGATGCATATCGAGCCGCTCGGTGACATCGTCATAGAGATATGTGACGCCGCCCTCGGGATTGGGTGTGGTGACGACCCGCAATGCGCGGCCATCCGGCAAGTGCCACATGTGCTCTTTGGGCTCGACTGCGCGATAGGCCTCGTAGAGTTGCTGTTTCCATTGCCGAAAATCTTGCTCTTCCGGCAGCTTGTGCTTGCTACGCAGCGTGTCGAGTACGGCCGCATCGGTCGGCGTCTGGTCGAGGAAGCCGGTGTCCAGTTCGAACAGCGATCGGAATGCGCTGTTGTAGAATGTCAGCTTGCGGTCGACATCAAAGACAGCGACGCCGGTCGCCAGCTGGTCGAGGACCCGGCGATGCGCATCAACCATTCGCGCAAGCTCGGCACGCATGGTTTCTACTTCGGTGCGGTCAATCGCAATGCCCGAACTGCCGGATCCGCTCGTTGCATCGACGACGTCGAAAATTCGACGCACGCCGGCGGTGATTGCCGGCAAGCGGCCAACATATGTTTCACGCGATGCGCGCGCGCGTGCGACATCCTCGCGTGCAGGCCGGTCCAGCAATTCAAGCTCACGCGCAACCGCGTCGGCCGGGCTTTCGGCTTCAACCGCGCGTGCATAAGCCGAATTCACGAAAGCAAGCCGTCCGTCGTTGTCGCGCGCCCAAACCGGAGAAGGCAGCGAGTCGAGGAGGGCCTTCATGGTCTCTACGTCGCTCAGCAACTGGTCGTGGCGGGCAGCAAGATCGAGCAGCTCTTGCTCAATGCCGCTGACATCGCGCAGGCGAAGCACCGCACGACCGCCGATGGCCCGGCCTTCCGCCTCGATCGGACGGCCGCTGCGGCTGGTCAGCGTCATGACGAAGCCGCGGCCGTCACGCCGTAATGTATCGACCGCCTCTTCCATGCGGTGCGCCGCGGCGGGATCCAGCCAGGTGCCGAATGCGAGGATTCGTTCAGGCACACCAGCGGGCGTGACCATGGCGATATCGCCGAGAATTTCGGGTTGCTCGGCAGCGGCCGCCCAGGTCACAAGGACTTGCGGCTCCGACAGAAGCAGCGCCTTGAACCGATCGATCTCGGCGTGCAGCGAGCCTATTTCGTCACGTGAATCAGTTTCGAGGCGGTCGGCAATCTTACGCGTGCGAAGCAACACGAGGGTTGTAAGCAAAGCGAAGCCAATCAATGCGAGAATGAGTGTGAGGGCTGTGATTTCTTGCGCGCGAAGTGCCGCTACGGTGTGGCGGACGGCATCGACCGCGGTTGCACCAAGGCGCGTTTCGGCGCGCCCCATCGTCGTGGGCACGATGGAAAGATTTGCGGTCACGAAGGCGACGAGGAATCCCCCCCGCCACGAACGAGAACGCAGCCTCTCGTTCGCCGTCCGGATCGTCTCCGGCATTCAATGGTGCCCCAGGGATGCGGGCGGCGTCCGCCACGCCGTTTCCGCGAATCGCTGGACTTTACTCCCAAGGGGAATCGCGCCGAAAGAGTCCAGACCGTGAACAGGCCTCGGGCATGCCAGTGTTTTCAGGCTTAGTTGCTATTTCAGCGTTGCTGCGCGTTTGACCATGTCGTCGACATTGATGCGACCGAGTGCGACGGACAATGTGCGTTCTGTTTCGGCGAGCGCCGGACGCACGACGTCGTTGACCAAGGCCGAGCCCGGTAGCGGAAGCTCATCGACGTCTTCGACGGTATCAGCCGCGCGGAGGATATCGTCCGCTGAAATACGGTTGCGTTCGCGAGCTAGCTCGTACCCGCCGTGCGGCCCACGGATACCTTTGAGGATGCCATCCCGGACCAGCGCTTGAAGGACAGGCTCGAGATGGCGTGGTGGCAATCGATGGCGCGTGGCCAATGCCTTCGCCGACACCGGGCGGGCGCTAGCATTGATCGCAACATCGATCACTGCAGCAATGGCAAGGACGCCCTTACGAGACACCAACGGCATTTCAGGACCAGTCTCGGTAGCAACGAATTTGAGCGGTAATAGGCTACGGTCCCGCATCCGTCTAGCTGCAAACAAGGATTTTGGCGTTTCAACTTCCGGTAGAGCCGAATCCCCCGCTTCCGCGCGGGGTTTTATCAAGAGATGCGACCTCGGATATATGTCCCCGCACAACCGGAGCGATTACCAACTGGGCGATACGCATGCCTCGGGTGATGGTCACCGGGTCACTGCCGAGGTTTATCAGCAGCACCTGAATCTCACCGCGATAATCCGCATCGATGGTGCCAGGGGCGTTAAGCACGGTCAGCCCGTGTCGGGCAGCGAGGCCGGACCGGGGCCGCACCTGAGCTTCGTAGCCCGGCACAAGAGCGATCGCGAGCCCGGTCGGGACCAGCGCGCGGCCACCAGGCGAGATTACGAGCGGAGCAGCCTCTGGCACCCCCGCAAGCAGATCGAGGCCGGCTGCGTCAGCGCTCTGATACGACGGCAGCGGCAAGTCCTTGCCGTGGGGCAGGCGCATCATTTGGATTTCGATATCGCTCACGTCTTTTCTCCGCTGAGCGCATTGGCAATGCGCGCGACCAACATGGCAGCAACCTCGTCTTTGCTTTGCGGAGGCCACGCGTCAATGCCCGAAGCTTGAACGAGCGTAATTGTGTTGCGGTCGCCGCCCATCACGCCTGATTGTGGCGACACATCGTTGGCCAGAATCCAGTCGCAGCCTTTGCTGGCGAGCTTTGCCTTGGCATTGGCGGCGACGTTCTCGGTCTCGGCAGCAAAGCCGATGACCAATTTCGGACGTTGAGTTTTTCGCTTCGCGATGGTGGCAAGAATGTCGGGATTTTCAACGAGCGACAAATCCGGAGTGGCTTTGCCGACCTGCTTCTTGAGCTTTTGCTCGCCGGTGTTGGCGACACGCCAGTCGGCGACTGCAGCGACAAAGATCGCAATGTCCACAGGCAGCGCGCGCTCGACCACTTGCAGCATTTCACGGGCGGTCTCGACCTTGATCACTTTAACGCCAGACGGATCTGACAGATTCACCGGGCCACTAATCAGTGTAACATCGGCACCGGCGGCGGCCGCGGCGGCGGCAATGGCGTGGCCTTGCTTGCCGGACGAGCGATTGGCGATGTAACGCACGGGATCGATTGGCTCGTGTGTCGGGCCGGACGTGATCAGCACACGCTTGCCCTTGAGTGGTTGCGCCGTGCCGGCCAACAACAATTTCTCCACCGCAGCGGTAATCTCCAGCGGTTCAGCCATGCGGCCGAGCCCGCGCTCATGTGCCTCCGCCATCTCGCCTTCGTTCGGACCGACAAGCGCGATGCCATCAGCCACGAGTTGCGCCAGATTGCGTTGCGTCGCCTTGTTCGCCCACATGCGCGAGTTCATGGCGGGCGCCAAAAGAATTTTCACCGTCGCTGCCAATAACACGGCGGTCGCGAGATCATCAGCGTGCCCGCCCGAAAGTTTTGCCATCAGGTCTGCGGTCGCGGGCGCGACGACGATCAGGTCGGTCTCGCGTGCGAGACGAATATGGCCGACATCGAATTCACTGGCCGGATCAAACAGATCAGTGAACACACGTTCGCCGACGAGCGCGCTTGCTGAAAGTGGCGTCACGAAATGCTCTGCCGCTTTCGTCAGGATGCATCGGATGGCGATGCCGCGTTCTTTCAGCCGACGGATGAGATCGAGCGATTTGTAGGCCGCAATGCCACCGCCGATGATCAGCAGGACGCGTTTGGTGCCCGCCGCCTCATCGTCGCGTGTGCGCGGCATCCGCGACGCCCGCGCGCCTGCCATTGGCGGGGAGGGCGGATTGATCAGATCGAGCGCCTCGTACCCGGTCTCCTCGGCCGCCTCGCGCAGGATGGTGCGCACCTCATCTTCGACCGAGCGCCCGCTTTTTGCCGCGCGCATGCGCAGCAGTTTTTTGAGCCGTTCATCGAGTTGGCGGACCGTAAGGGAAGCCATAAAACCTCTTTATCTTAAGGACCTTAATACAGGTTTGATCTCATTGCAATCAATGCAATCAAAGCGCTTATTTTTCATACGCTTGACGCCGATGACGCCGCCATGTATTTAACCGAACAGTTATTTAACTGAGAGGTTTAATTAGTAATGACGGACCGCCTGAGTTCGACATTTGCGGCACTGGCCGATCCCACGCGGCGCGCAATCCTCGCGCGGCTCGCCCTCGGCGAAACGTCCGTATTGAAGCTGGCCGAACCATTCGCCATGACCCTGCCGGCGGTTTCAAAGCATCTGAAGGTGCTGGAGCGCGCCGGGCTCATCACACGCACGCGCGATGCCCAAATGCGGCCGTGCCGCATTGACGCACGCGCGCTTAAGGAAGCCGACGACTGGCTCGAGGAATATCGCCGGCTTTGGGACGAACGTCTCGATCGCCTGGGCGACTATCTGAAAACTCTGCAAGCCGAACAAAAGCAAAGCAAGCGGGAGACGAAGCATGGCCGAAGAAAATAAAGTCGACCTCGCACAAGATCCGCGCTCGATCATCGGAACGCGCGTATTCGACGCGCCGCGTGAACTGGTGTTCGCGGCATTTACCGATCCCAAGCATCTTGCGGAGTGGTGGGGCCCAAACGGCTTCACCACCACGACGCACAGCTTCGATCTGCGTCCGGGCGGAAAGTGGCGATTCGTGATGCACGGGCCGGACGGTCGTGATTACCAGAATCTCATCACTTACGACGAAATCGTCCCGCCGGAACGCCTCATCTACCATCACGGCGGTGGCGACGACGTCGAGCCGGTGCAGTTCACGCAATCCGTGACCTTCGAGGACGTTGGCAACGGTAAAACCCGAATGATCTGGCACGGCAAGTTCGCATCGGCTGAAGAGCGCGCACGTGTCATCAAGGAATACGGCGCCGACAAGGGACTGGTACAGACCATGGCACGGCTAGCCGACTATTTACCGGTGATGGCGGCAAAGAACGCGTGACGATCAATGCAGAACAGCTCCACCTTACGCGAGGGTCCGCAACGCGCCGCGCAAATCGTCGGGGCGGACATTCGTCATCGACCGCTCGATTTCGGCGTGAGTCTGCACCCACACCGGAAAGGCTTTGGCGAGCTGGGCGCGGCCCAGCGGGGTGATCATGAGCCTCCGGCTGCGTTTGTCCTCTTTGTCGACCGAAACTTTCACCAACCTGCGGCGTTCAAGGGGCTTGAGTGCGGCCGTCAGCGTGGTCCGGTCCATCGCAAGCAAGGCTGCGACGCTGCCGATACTTGGAGGTTCCGGCCGGTTCAACGACATCAAGAGCGAGAACTGCCCATGCGTCAGATTAAACGGACGGAAAACGTCATCGAAACGCCGCGCCAGCGCACGTGCCGCACGCTGGATGTGCAGACAGAGACAAGAGTCGCGCACCTGATGCGTAACCGAAAGCGGCAATTCGCGACGGGTTGACATAACGCATATTATGTTGATATCAACCTATTTGTCAATGACAGGAACCTAAGGAGGACGAGTTATGCAGGTGCAATCTTATTTGTTTTTCGATGGCCGCTGCGAGGAAGCAATCGACTTCTACAAAAAGACGCTCGGAGCAGAGGTCGGCATGCTGATGCGCTGGAAGGATTGCCCTGACAAATCCATGTGCACGCCATCGAACGAGAACAAGGTGATGCATGCCTCGCTCAAGATCGGCGAAACCAGGGTCATGGCCTCCGATGGGCGCAATACCGGAAATCCCGAATTCAAGGGTTTTGCGTTGTCCGTGAACGCGAAGGACGAAGCCGATGCTGATCGGCTTTTCAATTCACTCTCCGCCGGCGGAAACATAGTGATGCCGCTCGGCAAAACATTCTTTTCACCGCGGTTTGGAATGGCGACGGACAAATTTGGCGTGAACTGGATGGTCATCGTCGAGCCATAGCGGCCGTAGGATTCAACGAATAAATAGCGGAGCAAACAGCATGGCCGAAGATTTTGTCATGTCGCGCGTATTTGACGTACCGCGCGACATGTTGTGGAAGTGTTTCACCGAGCCGGAACGCATGAAACAGTGGTGGGGCCCGAAAGGGTTCAAGGTCCTTTCCGCGAAAATGGATTTGCGCCCGGGCGGCAGCTACCACTACGGCATGCAGTCGCCGGATGGACACGCGATGTGGGGCAAGTTCGTCTTCCGCGAAGTTGTCCCGCAAGAGCGCCTCGAATTCATCAACTCTTTTTCGGATGAAAAAGGTGGCATCACCCGCCATCCCGGAAACGAAAAATGGCCCTTGGAAATGCTTTCCAGCTTCACGTTCGAAGATATGCCCGGCGGCAAAACCAAATTTACGGTGCGCTGGGCTCCGCACAATGCCAGCGAGGAAGAGCGTAAGACCTTCGATTCAAATCGCGACTGCATGCTTCAGGGTTGGGGCGGCACGATGGATCAACTCGAGGCTTATCTGGCCAAGCCGAAATAACGCTGGATCCGTCGGTGATACGTTTCGTTGTGAAAGGAGCTTACGATGCCCATCGCCAAACAAAAGATCACCCCCTGCCTCTGGTTCGACACGCAGGCCGAGGAAGCGGCGAAGTTCTATTGCTCGATCTTCAAGGATTCCAAGATCGGCGCGATCAGCCGTTACATCAAGGCCGGGCAGAAGGTTCACCACAAAAAACCGGGCTCGGTGATGGTCGTCGAGTTCGAAATCGAGGGGCAAACATTCACAGCCCTGAATGGCGGTCCGAATTTCAAATTCAGCGAAGCGATCTCGCTGCAAGTGCCCTGCGAAACGCAAGCCGAGGTCGATTATTTCTGGGGCAAGCTCACGCAGGGCGGCGAAGAAGGCCCCTGTGGCTGGCTAAAAGACAAGTACGGCCTGTCGTGGCAAGTCGTGCCCGCAGTGATCCCAAAAATGATGACAGACCCGGACGCCGAGAAATCCGAGCGGGTCATGAATGCATTCATGAAAATGAAAAAGCTCGATATTGCGGCGATTGAGCGCGCTTACGCAGGGAGTCTGCAATGACCCCTGCAGCAAAACGAGCACCTTATGGCGAAGGGAGCGTTACCTTCACCCGCGTGTTCAATGCGCCACGCGCGCTGGTATGGAAGGCATGGACCGATCCGAAGATGATGGCGCAGTGGTTCGGGCCACGTGGCTTCACCACCCCGGTCTGTGAACTTGATGTGCGCGTTGGTGGCAGCCTGCGCATCGTGATGCGCGGGCCGGACGGAAACGACTACCCCATGAAGGGTGTTTTCCGCGAGGTCAAAACGCTCGAACGGCTGGTGTTCAGCAATATTGCCACCGACAAAGACGGCAATCACCTGCTCGAAGGTGAAACTACGGTGATCTTTGCCGAGAATGATGGCAAGACGACGCTCACTTTGAAGACGTACGCTGCTGGTCTCGTGCCGATCGCGCCGAAAATGCTCGCCGGCATGGAAGCGGGCTGGACGCAGAGCATCGATAAATTGCAAGAACTCGTAACGCGGTCTGGCTGATCGCAGTTACACCAGCATCCAGGCGATCCAGCCGAGCACTGCCGCGATCACCCACAGGGCGACCGCAGTCCACCGGTTGCGTCGCGCTTCAGCCGCACCGATAGCTGCGACCGTCTGAGGTGAGAGCACAAGACCATCACGGGTAATGTCGTCGAACTGGTCGAGCAACGTCCCCGCGCGGGTCAACAAGCCTGGCACCTGGCCGAGGAAACGTCCGACTTCGCCAGCGCCTTCGACCGCATCTTCCAAACGGCCGATTGGACCGAGGTTGCGCGCAATCCACTCCCGCACGACCGGGTCGGCGGTATTCCACATGTCGAGCTTTGGATCGAACGAGCGTCCGACGCCTTCCACGACCACCATCGTCTTTTGCAAGAGCAACAGCTCGGGCCGCGTGCGCATGTCGAAAAGGCCGGTTACCTCAAACAGCAACATCAGCAACTTTGCCATCGAGATATCTTCAGCGGTCCGGTTATGAATTGGCTCTCCGATGGCGCGGATGGCTTGCGCGAAACTTTCTACCGAATGCTGCCGGGGCACATATCCGGCATCGAAATGGACTTGCGCCGTTCGATGATAGTCCCGTGTGATGAAGCCAAAAAGAATCTCGGCGAGAAACCGGCGTTCTTTCGGCCCAAGTCGTCCCATGATGCCGAAGTCGACGGCAACGAGCCGGCCATCATCGTCGACGAACAGATTGCCTGGATGCATATCGGCGTGAAAAAAGCCGTCGCGCAATGCATGGCGCAGGAAGCTCCGGATGACATTGCGGCCAAGCGCAGGCAAGTCGAAGCCTTTGGCCGCGAGGGCGCCGTGGTCACTCAGACGAATTCCGTCGATCCATTCCAGTGTGAGTACTTCGCGTGCGGTACGATCCCAATCAACCGTCGGCACGCGAAAGTCGGCGTCGTCGCGCGTATTCTCGGCCATCTCGGAAGCGGCTGCGGCCTCCAACCGGAAATCCATTTCTATGGCGACTGAGCGCGCGAGCGTCGACACGACTTCGATAAGCCGCAGCCGACGCGCTTCCGCAGAAAGCGCTTCCGCCTTACGTGCTGCAAAGAAGAATGCGTCAAGGTCGGATTTAAAGCGGCGCTCGATACCGGGCCGAAGGATCTTCACCGCTACCGCTTCGCGCCCGCCGTCTGTTTCGATCTCGGCTCGATGCACCTGTGCAATTGACGCGGCAGCGACCGCCGGGCCGAAACTCGCATAGACAGCGGAATGCGGCTTGCCGAAAGCAGTAGCGACGGCAGCTTCAGCTTCGCTCTGCGGGAACGGCGCCATCTTGTCCTGAAGACTCTCCAGATTGCGCGCGATCACCGCGCCCACCACGTCGGGGCGCGTGGCGAGGAATTGGCCGAGCTTGACGTAAGTTGGCCCAAGTTTGCTGAGTGCAGCGGCCAGCCGGCTTTCGCCAGTTTTTGCGCTTGGGCGCTCGAACAGTCGCGCAAAGGCAATGGCGGTCTTGGCCGGTAACGGCAAAGGTCGCGTGTCGACCAACGCGAAGACGCCCTCGCGCGCAAACACGAAGCCGGCACGGCTCAAGCGAAAAAGATGAGAGACGGCAGTGATCACAAGCGCCAGCCCGAATGGAGTGCCACCACGCCGCCGGTCATTGGCGTGAACGACGCGCGGCGAAAGCCGGCAGCCTCGATCATCGACGCAAAGGCTTTCGGCTTGGGAAATTTCCGGATCGATTCGACCAGATATCGATACGCTTGACGGTCGCCGGTCACCGCTTCGCCAATGCGCGGGATCACTTGGAACGAATAGAGTTCATAGAGAGAATCAAGACCCGGCATGTCGACGGAGGAGAATTCGAGGCATAGAAACCGGCCGCCGATCTTCAGGACGCGATGCGCCTCTTCAAGCGCACGCTGGATTCTCGGTACGTTGCGGATGCCGAAAGCAATTGTGACGCGATCGAAACTGCGATCGGGGTAATGCAATTCCTCGGCGTTTCCCTGCTCGAAGGTAACGATGCCGTCGACCCCACGTTCGGCGGCCCGCGCACGGCCAACCTCAAGCATTTCGGCGTTGATGTCGCATACGGTGACATGCGTGCCCAGGCCGCCTGCCTCAACCACGCGAAAGGCCACATCACCGGTGCCGCCGGCAATATCGAGCACGGAAAAGTCGCGGTCGCTTTTCGGCGGGTTTACTGCGGTCACCAATGCGTCTTTCCAGGCCCGGTGAAGGCCACCTGACATCAGATCATTCATCAGGTCGTAGCGGCGCGCGACCGAATGGAACACGTCGTCCACCAGCCCCTGCTTGTCATCGAGCGGGACGCTTTCGAAGCCGAAATGCGTCTGTTCGCCACCACGGGCCATGGCCAATAATCCTTTTCGGGCAGGACCATAGCGCGGGTGGCCGGAGGGCGCTATGTGTCAGCACGGGAGCGGTTAATCATGCCCGAATTGCCTGAGGTCGAGACCGTGCGCCGAGGATTGGCGCCGGCCATGGAAGGCGCGCGTTTCGCCAAGGTTGAGGTTCGCCGTGGCGATCTGCGCTGGCCACTGCCCAAGGGCTTTGCTCAACGACTGGATGGCAAGACCGTGGAGGGTCTGGGCCGTCGTGCAAAATATTTGCTTGCGGATCTTTCTTCCGGTGAGGTGCTGCTCATGCATCTCGGCATGTCCGGCTCGTTTCGGGTCGGCAAGGATGCAAAGCCGGGCGTGTACTATCACGAGCGTTCCAAAAACACCGCGCACGATCATATCGTGTTCCATATGTCGAATGGAGCGACGGTGACATTTAATGATCCGCGCCGCTTCGGATCGATGAAGCTTGTACTGCGCGCCAAACTCGACCAAGAGCCATTATTGCGATCGCTTGGACCGGAACCGTTAGGAAATGAATTTGATGCCGCGATGCTGGCGAAAGCTTGCGCCGGTAAAAAAACCTCGCTCAAGGCCGCTCTCAGTGACCAGCGCGTCGTCGCAGGCCTTGGAAATATTTATGTTTGCGAAGCGCTGTTTCGCGCGCGGCTATCACCCAAACGGCGCGCCTCGACTATTGCCGATCGTCACGGAAAGCCCAATGAACGCGCCGAAAGACTGGTCGACGCGATCAAGGCGGTGCTCGGCGACGCCATCGAAGCTGGTGGCTCATCGCTGCGGGATCATCGCCGTGCGGACGGCTCGCTCGGTGATTTTCAGCACAATTTCCGGGTTTACGATCGCGAGGGCGAGCCATGTCCCAATTGCAAGGGCCGGATCAAACGCATCGTGCAGGTTGGCCGTTCGACCTTCTATTGCCCATCGTGCCAGAAGTAGGCCACGTTATGTCACCGTAAGGCATGGGATCGATGACATGCGCAAGGCCGTCCTGATTGTGCTGATGCTCACCGCAACACTGGTCGCCGCGCAGGCTGCGGACTATCCGGACCATCCGATCCGGTTCATTGTCCCGCAAGCGGCGGGAAGCGCGACCGACACCGTCGCCCGCATCCTTGCCGCTGAGTTATCGAAAGAACTGGGCCAGCAGGTTATCGTCGACGACCGGCCGGGTGGCGCGCTGACTATCGGGCTCGATCTCGTCGCGAAATCGCCGCCTGACGGATACACCATAGGCATGGGCCCCATCGGCGCGCTCGCGATTACACGCCACATGGTGGCGAAGCTCCCTTACAATATTGAGCGTGATTTCCAGCCGATCGCGATGGTTGCACGCGGGCACCTGCTGCTCGCAGTGTCTCCGAAGCTCCCGATTAACTCGGTGAAGGAGTTAGTCGACTACGCCAAGAAAAATCCCGGAAAACTTACGAACGCTTCGTCCAGCAACGGCTCGCCGGGACATGTCGGCGGTGAACTGTTCAAATACATGACCGGAACCGAAATTGTTCATGTTCCCTATCGCGGCGGTGCGCCAGCGATTACCGACCTAATCGCGGGCCACGTCGATATTATGTTCGAAAGTTTGCAATCGATCGCGACCTTCGCCCGCGACGGCAAGGTGCGTGCGCTTGGTGTGAGCGGTGCTACGCGCTCGCCAGCATTCCCCGATCTTCCAACCATTGGCGAAAGCGTTCCCGGCTATCTCGCGCCTACATGGACGGGCGTCATCGCGCCGGCCGGTGTGCCAAAGCCGATCGTCGTCAAGCTCAACGCAGCGATCAACAAGGCGCTCACCTCAGAGGCTTTTAAAGAGAAGTTTGCCAAGATCGGCGATGAGCCGGCTGGAGGAACGCCGGAAGAATTCGCAGCGACGATCAAAGCCGATTCCGCCAAATGGGAGGAGGTCGTGCGGCGTTCCGGTGCACGGCTTGAATAAGCCAGGGATTTAGCCATGACCTACCAGAACATTGTTGTCGAAACGAACGGCCGTGTCGGTGTTATTCGCCTTAACCGGCCGCAAGCGCTCAACGCACTCAACAAAGCGCTCATGGCCGAACTAACCCAGGCGATTGAAGCTTTTGACGCGGACGACAAAGTTGGCTGTCTACTGATTGTGGGCAGCGATAAGGCTTTTGCCGCGGGTGCCGACATCAAGGAAATGGCGGATAAGCCGTTTATCGAGGCCTATCTGGGTGATTTCGTTTCAAACTGGAATGCCGCGGCACATGCGCGCAAGCCGATCGTTGCGGCGGTTGCAGGTTTCGCACTCGGTGGTGGCTGCGAGCTTGCGATGCAATGCGACATCGTAATCGCCGCGGACGACGCCAAATTCGGTCAGCCTGAAATTAAGCTTGGGGTCATTCCCGGCATCGGCGGTACGCAGCGCCTCGCGCGTGCTGTTGGTAAGGCCAAAGCCATGGATTTGATTTTAACAGGGCGCATGATGGACGCCGCCGAGGCGGAAAGGTCCGGATTGGTCGCGCGAGTTGTTCCAGCCGCGAACCTGATGGACGAGGCAATGAAAGTTGCCGATACCATCGCCAATATGTCGATGCCGTCGGTGCTGGCGGGAAAAGAAGCCGTCAACCGTGCGTCCGAAAGCGGGTTGTCGGAAGGCATGGCGTTCGAGCGGCGAATCTTTCACTCGCTATTTGCGACGGAAGATCAGAAGGAAGGCATGAAGGCCTTCATTGAAAAACGCGCGCCGAAGTGGAAAAATAAATAACTATTGGCGCACGCAGATAATTCTCACAACCGACGCTCTAGCGTCGGCGCCTTGTGGTGTGGATGACACTCGCGGAACACTGTGTGCGGCTAAAAAATCGCTGACCGCATCCGTTGTGACGAGCCGCACCGGTGGCGCCGTCGATTCAGTGCTTGCAATTACGAAATTACGCATTTGCATCATGCCGAGAAATTGGCCTTGCGAGTCGATTGCAGCAGCGCCGGAAAATCCAGCCATCGGCACCGGCTGACGCAATTCGATCGCGTTACCCTCAACGAGACGGGCCCTGATTTCTGTGAGTTTCTTCGCGCCATTTTGTTCTTTTGGATCGGGAATGCCGATCAGCGTAACATCGCCTTTCTTGGCTGCGTCCGGCACGAATGAAAGCGGCGACAGTTGACGCGGGCCGTACACGCGCAAGAGAGCCAGGCCTGTATCTTTGTCTTCGGAAATACGCTCGGCGTCGCCAAGGCCAGCGGCGACGATTACCTGGCAGCCCGCCGTAAGCTTGCGATCAGTCACAATGTGGCCGCGCTCACTCACAACAAGCCCGGTGCCGTATTCAACCGATTTTGCGGTGGCCGCAAAGGGCGAAGTGCGTTCGGGGAATGGCGAAAAAGTGCTGACCATAGCCGCAGTCACCGGCGCGACAATGGTCTCCATCATCTGGTCGAACATCATCGTAAATCCCCGGATTTCACCATCACGTGCATACGCGCGCACCGAAAATATCTTTAGGCCCTGCATGCCGCTGATATAGAAACTATCATCGCGCAGCGCACTGGATTCAATCTTGCGATTGGTCGGTTCTTTCTTTTGTTGTTCGAAAAAAGCTGCCAGCTTGATGTCAGTGTCCTTGATGCGAAAGGTCTCGACCTGCACTTCTCCGTGCGCTGAAGACCAACGCGTGCCGCGCGCAGCATCGCGAGCTTGCGACACCAACTTGATTGGAAGGCCGATGCGCACGCCGGTTGCCGGATCGATGACCACGCTCCAGCCAAACTCGTCCTCGTGACTTTTGGCAGCGGTGAGAAGATTGACGCGCTCGGCCGGTGAGAGCACGCCTGTGATTTTGGACTTCACGCGCTTTTGGAAATTCTTGATCGCAGAAAGGAGCGGATCTTCGCTACCGATCGATGCGGTGTAATCACCCGACCACAGCAGCGCCGACTGGATCTTCAGGCGCTCGCCGGGCGGCAGTTCAGAGGCCGGCGCAGGCGTAGCCTTGGCGGGCTCGGAATTTAACGCGGCGGTATTGGCTGGCACGGTCGCTGGCGCGGAGATCTTTGGCGTCGCTATGGCTGCGACCTTTGGCTTGATGGCAGCCGGTTTTGGCGCAACATGAGGGGCTTTCGTTGTTGCGGCGGGCTGCGCGGGTGCTGGATTGATTCCAGGCGACTCCTGCGCCAGGGCCGGAGCGGCACCGAGCAGAAGCGCGAGCATGACTGTCGACCCACCAAAACGCATCAACACCGGCTCCGATCACATTTGGGCCACCTTATCCGATGCAAGCAGAGGTGCAAGCAGGACTGGGGA
>JBATYN010000451.1:0-7148 GCA_049674125.1 Pseudolabrys sp.
AAGATCCCGGATGTGGCCATATTTTTGGTGGTCGGGATCGCGATCGGTCCAGACGCTTTGGGCCTCATTAATATCAAGCCGGACTCGGCGCTCTACCAGATCATTCTTCTCTTCGGTGCGAGTTACATTCTTTTCGATGGTGGTGCATCGCTACGCTTCGAAGTTCTGAAACGGGTTTGGATCACGATCGTCGTCATATCGACTATCGGCGTTCTCATTACCGGAACGGTGACTGGCATTGCAGCGCATGTCGTTTTGGGAGTGCCTTGGACCGTCGCGCTGTTATTGGGCGCGGTACTTGCCTCCACCGATCCGGCGACGCTGGTGCCAATTTTCCGGCAAATCAAAATTCGCGACCGCGTGGCCCAAACAGTTATGAGCGAATCCGCATTCAACGATGCGATGGGCGCTATCGTGACATTCGGAGTGCTCGCGGTGGCGATGGGCTCTGCTGACGTATCGATAACGGCATCTTTGGTTGATCTCCTAAAACAGTCGACGATCGGCATCATCGCCGGCGCGGCACTCGGATACCTGGCCGCGTTATTGATCGCACACGAGCGCTGGGCCTTTCTTGCCGAATATGCGCCGGTGGTTACTCTGGTGGCCGTGATCGGCGCCTATTTTGCTGCCGACGGGCTGCAAGCCAGCGGTTTCATGGCGGTGTTCGTGTTCGGCATTATGATTGGAAACAAAGATTCGTTTGGCTTCAAAATGCGGCCAGGTGAACAGCAAAGGCTCAACGAATATGTTTTGACGACGGCATTCATCATGCGCCTGTTCATTTTCATTCTCCTTGGTGCCCAGGTTGATTTCCATCTCATGGCTCAATACTGGTGGGGAGGCGTCGCCGTCGTTGTTGTCCTGATGTTGATCGCCCGGCCAATAACGGTATTTCTCTGCGCGCTGCCCGATCGGCGCGCGAAGTGGAGTCTCAATGAGATGTTATTTATGTGCTGGACGCGCGAGACCGGGGTCATTCCGGCGGCGCTCGCCGGCTTGCTGCTTGGCATGAAGGCGCCGGGCGCCCAGATCATCGCATCGGTCACGTTCATCGCCATTCTGCTGACGATCTTGATACAAGCGCCCACGACAAAATGGCTCGGAGGAGTCCTGGGCCTCCTGGAAGAAACCGGGCGGCCACAGGCAAAACGGAAAATTCGCTAAATACAATTGCAAGGGAGGTGTTCCATGGCTGCCAATGTGCGCTTTTCCAATCCAAACACGCTCGCGAAACCACCGGGCTATAGCTATGTGGTCGAGGCGACCGGCCCGAACCGGTTGATCTACATCGCCGGCCAACTTGGTCTCGACATGGAAAACAAACTGGTCGGCATGGCGGGCGATTTTCGCGCGCAAGCAAACCAGGCGATCGAGAATCTGAAACTGGCGCTGGCCGACGCCGGCGCCACCATCAAGGATGTGGTGAAGATCAATAATTATCTCGTCGACATGACGCACATCTCGATCTTCCGCGAGGTGCGCGATGCGCATTTTAATATGTCGGCCCCGCCGGCGAGCACGACGGTTGCGATTTCCCAGCTGGCGCGTCCCGGCGCGCTGTTCGAGATCGAGGCCATTGCGGTATTGCCTGCGAAAGCAGCGGCGAAGGCATCGAGCGCCAAGCGTGGTGGCAAGAAGAAAAGCAAGGCGTCGAAAAAGAAACGCCGGTAGTCGTTCCGCGCACATACTGCCGCGAAAGCGTTATTTCCGCGACGAGGCTCAGTGAGCCTCGTCCCAGTTGGCGGCCGCGCGGGCATCGACCTGGAGTGGCACATGGAGCGCGACGGCCGGGTGGGGCGCGTCCTGCATCACGCTTTTAACGATGGTGATGGTGTCTTTCACTTCCCCTTCGGGCACCTCGAAGATCAGCTCGTCATGCACCTGAAGCAACATCTGGGCTTTGAGCTTGGCCTGTTCGAGCTCAGGCTCGATACGGATCATCGCGCGACGAATGATATCGGCGGCGGTGCCTTGCAGCCGCGCGTTGATGGCCGCGCGCTCGTTGAATGAGCGGATCGACGGATTGCTGTTTTTGATGTCGGGGTAGTGGCACTTGCGGCCGAACAGCGTCAGCACATAACCGTGATCGCGGCAGAACTCGCGCGTCTCATCCATGTAGTCGCGGATGCCGGGGAACCGCTCGAAATATTTCTTGATGTAGGCGCCGGCCTCGTTCTTGTCGATGCTGAGCTGCGCGGCGAGGCCATAGGCCGAAATACCGTAGATAATGCCGAAATTGATGGCCTTGGCACGCCGGCGCACTTCGGGCGGCATATCCTTCACCGGCACGCCGAACATTTCCGAAGCGGTCATCGCGTGAATGTCGACGCCGTCCTGGAATGCCTTGCGCAGCGCAGGCACCTCGGCAACTTCCGACAACAGCCGCAACTCAATTTGCGAATAGTCGGCAGAGACGAGCTTCATGCCGGGTGAGGCAACGAAGGCGCGGCGGATCTTGCGGCCATCTTCCGTGCGGATCGGGATGTTCTGCAAATTCGGATCGGACGACGACAACCGGCCGGTGCTGGTCGATGCCAGCGCGTAGCTGGTGTGCACGCGTTTTGTATCCGGATTGACGTAATTGGGCAGTGCCTCGGTATAAGTCGAACGAAGTTTCGAAACTTGCCGCCAATCGAGAATTTTCCGCGGCAGCGCGTGGCCTTGTTCGGCGAGATCTTCCAGTTCACGCGCGCCGGTCGACCATTGTCCGGTCTTGGTCTTCGTCCCGCCCGGCAAATTCATTTTGCCGAACAGAATATCGCCGAGTTGCTTGGGCGAACCCGGATTGAGCGGCTCGCCGGCCAGCGTCTTGATCTCATCTTCGAGGCGCGCCTGTTCCTGGGCGAATTCACCCGAAAGGCGCGAAAGCACCTGGCGGTCAATAGAAATGCCGCGCCGCTCCATGCGCGCCAGCACGGACGGCATCGCCCGCTCCAGCGTTTCATAAACGGATGTGACGCGTTCGGCGGCGAGACGCGGCTTCAGCGCGTACCAGAGCCGGAGCGTGACATCGGCGTCTTCGGCGGCGTATTCGGATGCCTTCTCGATCGAGACGCAATCGAAGCTCACCTGCGCCTTTCCCGAGCCTGCGACGTGATGGAAATGGATCGTGTCATGGTTGAGCCAACGCTTGGCAAGATCGTCCATGCCGTGGCCGCCTTTGCCGGCGTCCAACACGTAAGAGATCAGCATGGTGTCGTCGTAGCCGGCGACCTGGATGCCGCGCTGCGCGAACACCAGCCAGTCGTATTTCATGTTTTGAGCGACTTTGAGGACAGCCTTGTCCTCAAGCAACGGCTTGAGCACGGCCAGCGCGTCGCGCTCCGGAATTTGCCCTTCGCACAATTTGGCCTCGGGCGAGAACAAATCGCCTTTGCCCTCACCACCGCCCTCGCGATGGCCGATGGGCACGTAGCAGGCTTCATTGGGTGCCAACGCGAGCGAGAAGCCGCAGAGATGCGCGCGCATCGCGTCAAGGCTTGTGGTCTCCGTATCGACCGCAACGACGCCCTTTTCATGCGCGCGCGCGACCCATTCTTTCAGGCGCGCGAGCGTGCGGACCGTTTCATATTTGCTGCGGTCGATCCTGGCTGTGCGCGCGGCTTCGCTGCGGGCGGTCGCAAGCGCGACCGGTGTGAAGCCGCCGTTGGATTGTTTGCCGCCGCCTGAAAGGGGCAGGGCGGGCGCGGTCTTCGCGACGGGTTTGTCTGGCGATCGCGGTTGTGCCGCCGTATCGGCAGATGGTGGCGAACTTGCCGAAGAACTTGCCGAAGAACTTGCTGAAGAGCTTGCTGAAGAACTTGCCGACGATTTTGCATCGGCGCTAATCTGGCTTGCATCGATGCCGCTTTTATCGGCGACGCGTTGCGTCAGCGTTTTGAAGCCCATCGACTTGAGGAACGCGATGAGGGTCTTGTAGTCCGGTTCGTTGACTCCGAGGTTTTCAACCGGCACGTCGAGCGGCACCTTGTCATCAAGCGTTACGAGCTTCTTCGAAAGTCGCGCAGCTGCAGCATTGTCGACGAGGGTTTGGCGGCGCTTGTCCTGCTTGATCTCGCCGGCGCGCTTGAGCAGCGTTTCGAGATCTCCGTACTCACTGATGAGCTGCGCCGCGGTCTTCACGCCAATCCCGGGCACGCCCGGCACGTTGTCGGACGTATCGCCGATCAGCGCCTGCACCTCGATGACCTTCTCCGGTGGCACGCCGAATTTCTCGACCACTTGCGGAATGCCGATGCGGACATCCTTCATGGTGTCGTACATGACCACGCAGTCGTTCACGAGCTGCATGAGGTCTTTGTCGGACGACACGAGGGTGGCGGTTGCGCCCGCCTCGCAGGCGATGCGGGCATAAGTCGCTATCAGGTCGTCGGCTTCATAGCCGGCTTGCTCGAGGCACGGGATCTCGAAGGCGCGCACGGCATCGCGGATGAGCGGAAACTGCGGGATGAGGTCTTCGGGCAGAGGCGGCCGATGCGCCTTGTATTCCTTGTACATCTCGTTGCGGAAGGTCTTCTCCGACTTGTCGAAAACCACCGCGAGATGAGTCGGCCGCTCGTCCGGCTTCATCTCCTTGAGCAGCTTCCAGAGCATGCTGCAAAAGCCATAGACGGCATTTACGTGTGTCCCGTCCGGCGTGCGGGGCTCGAACCGGATCGCATGGTAAGCCCGGAAGATGTAACCGGAGCCGTCCACCAGGAACACGTGATCGCCCTTCTTGAGCGGGCGGGGGACGTTCGCTGGAGCAGATGTTGGCGTGGCGGCTTTAGTCTTTGATTTGGCGGTACTGGATTTGGCGGGCGCTGGCATGGCCCGAATGTGGCCCCGGACGGCGCGTTAATCAATCGGGCAGAATGTGCGGCCACAGAAAATGCATATTGTCCTGCACCTCTCGCCACTGTGGACTGTGTCTGCTATGCAGACGCATTCGGCATCGACCGGAAACGGTTTGTCACCATCATGATGGATATTCCATGCGCGTTGCCATGATCGGCACCGGCTATGTCGGCCTTGTTTCCGGCGCCTGTTTCGCCGATTTCGGCCATGACGTGACCTGCGTCGACAAGGACAAGTCGAAGATTGCGGCGCTCTTGCGCGGCGAAATACCGATCTATGAGCCCGGGCTCAACGACATGGTCGCGGCCAATACGCGTGCCGGCCGGCTCAAATTCGCGACGGAACTGAAGGGTGCGGTTGCCGGCGCCGATGCGGTTTTCATTGCCGTGGGCACGCCCTCACGCCGCGGCGATGGCTTCGCCGACCTCAGCTTCGTCCACGAAGCGGCGCGCGAGATTGCGCGGGCGATGGACGGCTTCACCGTCGTGATCACCAAGTCGACGGTGCCGGTCGGCACCGGCGACGAGGTCGAGCGCATCATTCGCGAGACCCGGCCCGATGCCGATTGCGCGGTGGTGTCCAATCCCGAGTTTCTGCGCGAAGGCGCCGCCATTCAGGATTTCAAGCATCCCGATCGCATCGTGATCGGGAGCGCGGATATGCGCGCGCGTGAGGTCATGACCGAATTGTATCGCCCGCTTTATCTCAACCGCTCGCCGATTTTGTTCACCGACCGGCGTACGGCCGAGCTGATCAAGTACGCGGCCAACGCGTTCCTCGCCACCAAGATCACATTTATCAATGAGATTGCCGATCTCGCCGAAAAGGTCGGCGCTGATGTGCAGGAAATCGCTCGCGGCATCGGGCTGGATAACCGCATCGGCTCGAAGTTTCTTCACGCAGGCCCCGGTTACGGCGGCTCGTGCTTTCCCAAAGACACCGTGGCCCTGATCAAGACCGCGCAGGACCATGCCGCGCCGCTGCGCATCGTCGAGGCGGTGGCGGCGGTCAACGACGCACGCAAGCGCGCGATGGCGCGCAAGGTGTCTTCGGCGCTTGGCGGCGAACTGCGCGGGAAAACGGTCGCGGTGCTGGGGCTCACGTTCAAGCCGAACACCGACGATATGCGCGAAGCGCCGTCGATTCCACTCATCACTGCATTGCAGGACATGGGTGCGAAGGTGCGTGCCTATGACCCGATCGGCATGGAGCAAGCCAAGAGCAATCTCACCAACGTCACGTTTTGCAACGATGCATATTCCTGTGCCGAAGGCGCCTCGGCGCTCGTGATTGTCACCGAGTGGGAGCAATTCCGGGCACTGGATTTCAAGCGCCTGAAGACGATCATGGCGCAGCCGGTGTTGGTCGACTTGCGCAACGTTTATCGGCCGGACGAAATTGCCCGGCACGGCTTCATTTACGAGAGCATCGGGCGGGCGCGCACGTGATGTTTGCCGCAACGCCATTTGCTAGAAGTTGTCGTCCCCCGCTCGCGCGGGGGACCCGGTAATCATCCACATCGCGTCATATTAAATCCCGCGGTTACTGGATCATCCGTTGGCGCGGATGATGACTTTCAAAACAATGCGCACTTTCGACACCCCTCTGCCAATCGATGCCGCGTTGCCGGGTCTGACGGCTGCGCTGACCGGCAATCATGCTGCTGTGCTGGTCGCTCCGCCCGGCGCCGGCAAGACCACGCGCGTGCCGCTGGTGCTGCTCGACGAGGCATGGGCGAAAGACAAAAAAATTCTGGTGCTGGAGCCCCGCCGGCTCGCGGCGCGCGCCGCGGCAGCACGCATGGCATCGACACTCAGTGAGCAGGTCGGCGACACCGTGGGCCTGCGTGTGCGTTTCGGGTCGAAGGTTACCAAGCGCACGCGAATTGAGGTCGTGACCGAAGGCGTCTTCACGCGGCTCGTGCTCGACGATCCATCGCTCGATGGCATCGCCGCGGTGCTGTTCGACGAATTTCACGAGCGGTCGCTGGATGCCGATCTCGGACTGGCGCTGGCGCGCGACGTGCAACAGGGTTTGCGCCAGGATCTGAAGCTGCTGGTGATGTCGGCAACGCTCGACGGCGCCCGCGTTGCGGCGTTGCTCGGCAATGCACCGGTGGTCGAGAGTGAGGGCCGTGCGTATCCGGTGGAAACGCGGTATCTTGGCCGTGACGCCCGTGCGCCAATCGAGCGGCAGATGGCGGAGGCGGCTGTGCGTGCGTTGCGCACCGAGGGCGGCTCGCTCCTCGTGTTTTTGCCGGGTGCTGGCGAAATCCGCCGCACCGAGATGCTCCTGAAGGAACGCGTGAC
>JBATYN010000452.1:0-8233 GCA_049674125.1 Pseudolabrys sp.
GAAATGCCCGGCTCAATGCCGGGCATTGATTTTTCCCAAAACTCACGCGGCCTCCGGCCGGGGAGCAGCCGGAGGCCGCGTCATTGACGCCGTCTACGCTCGCGCGATGCGAAACGGCGCGGGAGCCCGATGAGCTACGCGGGAACTAGAACGGAAGAAGCACGTCAAATAACTGCTCACCGTACCGAGTCTGCTGCAAGTCAGTAATCTGGCCACGTCCCCCGTACGCAATGCGCGCTTGGGCAATCTTGCTCGAGTCGATTGTATTGTCGCTTTGGATGTCTTCCGGACGGACAATGCCGGCGACGATCAATTCACGCACTTCAAAATTGACGCGAATCTCCTGCTTGCCCTCGACCACCAAGTTTCCGTTTGGCAAAAGTTGCGTGACCACCGCAGCGACGTTGGTCTGCAAAGCCTCTGATCGATTGACCGAACCTTTGCCGTCGCTGGCTGTACTGGAATCTGCCGTGAAAATACGCGTCGGCACCGGTGTATTCATAATAGGTACTTTTGGCTTGCCGAAGAAATTTGTAATTCCGGAATCTTCCGTCAAGGTTCTCGTTCGCTGAGTTTCGTTGGCGATATTGGCTTTGTCAGTAATGTTAACCTGAACCGTGAGGATGTCACCGACTTGATGCGCGCGCTGATCTTTGAAGAAAGCGCGCGATCCATTCCGCCACAAAGAATTCGGATTGTAAGCCGCGGGCTGCGCCGCTGGCATTGGCATTTGCACCGGCTTGTAGCCGGGCCGTGTGGTCGGGTTATCGACGGACGTTAGTGGTGGCTGTTGACCGATCGTCTTTATCCGGTCAATCGCGGCACAGCCGTTGAGAAGGGCGCTTGCGAGCGCGGCCAGAACCGCGTGACGCATGACCATGACAACATTCATGACTTTTCTTTCACAAGTAGCACACGGGAACCGTGTCTTTGGTGAACTAGGTCTACGTTCGAAGGGACGCTCAACTTGCACATGGCTCGGCGTGAAGACTCATGGCGCACTCGTTGGTTTAATATTTGCAGCAACTCGCGGCGATGTGGCTCTGATGGCGACACGGCCGGGGCCGACGATCGTGCCCTGCACCGTACGCTTGGACTGTTCGTTGATGACGCTGATCATGTCACCTTCGGCGCCACCCTCGGTGGCCTTACCCCGGATCGTCAGCAAGATCCCAGGCGCCTCGTAGATCAAGGTCACGATTTCGTTGCGCTGGACCAGGTCGGGCGTCATGAGATCGGCAATGCGAATTGGGCGCCCGGGTTGCAAGCTGGTGCGAGCCGCGAGCCCGGCTGCCTGCTCTCGCTTCGTGACAACATCTCGGCCAACCTCCGCGCGCGGCCGCCGCTCCACCAGCACGTCCGATTCCCTCAGTACGCCGCCGTGTTCGATCGTCCGTGTTACGGTTGCAACCTGCACTGTTGCGGTCGCGCGGCCGGACAGTCGCACCACACTGCGTTTGCCTGGCCCGATAAGAAATTCGAGTGTGGCGTCGAAGCGGCCGTTGCGCGTGTCGAAGTCAATATTTGTGACGCGCGGCTGCCCTTTGGCGGAAGGTTCAACATAAATCACTCGCATGTCGGGCAGGAAATTCACCACGATGTCTTCGGGCGGACCAAGATCGAATCGCGTCGACAGTGTCCGCGCAATTGCATCTTCAACATCTTTGGTGGGAATGGGGCGGCTCGCGCGCGTCACCGTAATTTCGCGTATGCCCGCAGTATCGACGCCGATGAGCGCGTGGCTCCGAACAGCCTCAAGAACAGCGTCGGCCGAAATCGTTCCGGTGGAACCAAGATCTGGAGCGCGGAAAATCGGAACGGTTGCAACAATACCTGAATTTTCGATGAGGTCGCCGATGCGAACAATGTCGCCGTTGATTACTGCATCCGATTTCAGTACGGGCCGCTCTGGGTTCGTCTGGCTGGCCATCTCTGCGTCGGCAGTTGTAGCCAAGACGAATGTTACGAATGCAGAAAGGAGTAGACGGATCATGGCGAATCCTCAGCGCATTAGGTTGGAAGTCGTCGACAGCATTTGGTCGGCTGCAGTAATGACCTTACCGTTCATCTCATAGGCGCGTTGGGCGGCGATGAGATCCGATATCTCGCTTACGGCCTCGACATTCGCCTGCTCGAGATAGCCTTGCTGCAGATTGCCGAAGCCGTCGGTGGTAGGATTGCCGTTCTGGGGCGCGCCGGAAGCTGGCGTTTCCAGATAAAGGTTGTCGCCCATGCTTTGTAAGCCGGCCTTGTTGACGAAAATCGAAAGTTCAATTTGGCCGACCTGACTAGGCGTATTGGATCCGGGCACCGTCACGAACACTTGCCCCTGTGTGTTGACGGTAACTGCGGTAGCGTTTTGCGGAATGGTAATGCCCGGCTGCACAAGATTTCCTGAAGATGTCACCAGCCGGCCTTGAGCATCGAGTTCGAAAGATCCGTCGCGGGTGTAGGCCGTGCGGCCGTCAGGCAAGAGAATTTTAAAGAAACCTTCACCGCGAACAGCGAGATCAAAATCCTTGCTGGTCTGCGTCAATTCGCCTTGGCTCATGAGTCGTGGTGTGCCGACCGTCTTAACGCCGGAGCCTAATTCGATACCAGCGGGAAGAATATTGCCCTGCGAGGAAGTCTGGGTGCCGACACGGGTGACTTGTTCGTACAGCAGATCCTGAAATTCCGCGCGCTGGCGTTTGTAGCCGGTGGTGCGCATGTTGGCGATATTGTTGGAGATGACCTGAACATTAAGTTCCTGGGCCATCATCCCTGTCGCTGCGGTGTGAAGCGCTCTCATAAACTATTCTCCTGCTACCACCGTTCAGTTCGGGACATCGGCGAGCTTCTCGATCGCCGTTCGTTGCAAATCAGCTGCCTGAGACAGCAAGGCAGCAATTTGGGTGTAGCTGCGCGTTACTTCGATCATGCGCGTCATTTCCATGACCGATCGCACGTTCGATTTTTCGACGGTGCCTTGCAGAACTCGTGAGGTTTTGTCGCTTTGTGGAGTGATGCCGTCTGGCGCTTTTAAGGTGCTGCTGCCTTCCTTCTGCATCCGGCCGGGCTGAGCAAAACTCACCACGCGCAGCTGGCCACGCTGTGAATCGATCGCCGCGTTGTTGCCTTCGCGCACGCTTATTGTGCCGTCCTCGCTAATAGTGATTTCGCGATCTTTCGGCTGAAAGGTGATAGGCCCAGATTCACCGAGCACCTGAAAGCCTTCGCTCGTAACCAGCTGGCCAGTGTTGTTTATTTGTAGTGCGCCATTGCGCGTGTATCTTTCGCCACGTGGCGTCTGCACCACCAAAAATCCGCGGCCGTCGATTGCCACGTCCAGTGAATTGCCAGTGCGTTCGAGCGGCCCCTGGCTGAGATCGATCCAGGTTGCGCGATCCTGCACAAAGCTCACCCGTCGGTCGGCGGTTAGAAAGTTGTCGGCGCGCGCCGTCGGGCTGATGAATTCTTCGAACACCGCGCCATCGGTTTTGAAGCCGGCGGTATTGATATTGGCGATGTTATTGGCGACCACATCGAGCTCGCGCTCGAGTGCGACTTGCCGTGATAGTCCGATCAGAAGGGCATTCTGCATCGGTAACTCCCCTTGCAGTTTGGCAAGGTGCGACCCTCCCGAGGCCGGCCTTGTCCGAAGCGAAGCCGCAAGCTCTCCCAAGCCGGCGGCTGATAGAGTTATTGCAGCGCTCGTGCCAACTTAAAACCTAAAGTAAAATCAATTAGTTATGAGAAAAATGGTCTGGCTTCTGTTCGGCAAAAACAACCGTTCGGGTGATAGACTCGGCAAAACATTCCTGCCGGCGGCACCCGAGAAAGTATCTGTTAACCATACGGACCTACCTTCGACTTAAGGGGCGCGTGGGTCGCGCAGGCGCGATGTTTGGCTAAAAACGGCGTCACACGTCGTTTCGCCTCAACGCCGCGAAGTGGGGTCATCCATGGCAGCTAAGGCGAAGCCGGCGGACGTCGAAGAAGAAGACGACAAGCCGGAAAGTGGAGGCGAACAGGCGGCGCCAAAATCGAAATTCGGGTTTTTGAAGTTTAAGTTGCCGCCGCTGAAATGGACGATCATCGGCGGAGCCGGTTTATTGGTGCTCATCGGTGGTGGCGGCGGCGCATATTTTTTCTTCAAAGGTGGACACGAGAAAGAGCCACAAGTCGTCGCAAAACCCGCGACCTTTGTCGACCTACCCGACGTGTTGGTCAATTTGTCAAATGCCGGCGGGGATCGCACCCAGTATCTCAAAGTCAAAATTGTTCTCGAACTTCCAGACTCAACTCTTGTTCCGCAGATTCAACCGTTGATGCCCAGGGTCATGGACGCTTTCCAAACATATCTGCGCGAGTTGCGGCCGACCGACCTCGATGGGTCCGCGGGACTTTATCGACTCAAGGAAGAATTGACGCGCAGGGTCAATGCCGCTGTTGCCCCTAACCGCATTACAGCAGTTCTGTTTAAAGAAATCGTCGTCCAGTGACGATTGGATAGAAATCAGGTTGGCGACTTAAAAAATGGCGACAAAAGACCAAATCGATCAAGATGCGCTCGCCGCAGAGTGGGGCCTGGCCCTGGAATCCGACTCGAGCGCAGCGCCACCAAACGGGGAAACCAATTCGCCGCCGGGTGTTGACGAGGCCGCCGCCCAATGGGCCTCGATGGTTGACGATGGTGGAGGTTTGCAATCGGCAAAAGGTGGTGCAGAACGCATCCTCAATCAGGAGGAGATCGACAGTCTCCTCGGTTTTAGCCTTGCCGACGTATCGCTCAACGACAACTCCGGCATCCGCGCCATTATCGACTCGGCGATGGTGTCTTATGAACGCTTGCCGATGTTGGAGATCGTCTTCGACCGCCTCGTGCGGTTGATGACGACGAGCTTACGTAATTTTACATCCGACAACGTCGAGGTTTCACTCGACCGCATCACCTCCGTACGTTTCGGCGACTATCTCAATTCAATTCCGCTGCCGGCGATTCTGGCGGTTTTCAAGGCCGAGGAATGGGACAACTTCGGGCTCGCTACTGTTAATTCGAGCCTGATTTATTCGATCATCGACGTATTACTTGGCGGACGGCGTGGGCAGAGCACCATTAGGGTTGAGGGTCGTCCATACACGACCATCGAGACCAACTTGGTCAAGCGTATGATCGAGGTTGTTCTGGCGGACGCCGAACTCGCGTTCAAGCCGTTGTCGCCAGTGAAATTCAACATCGATCGGCTCGAGACCAATCCGCGTTTCGCCGCTATTTCACGTCCAGCCAATGCTGCAATTTTGGTGCGTTTGCGCATCGATATGGAGGACCGCGGCGGCAACATCGAGTTGCTGCTGCCGTACGCCACGATCGAGCCTATTCGTGCCGTTTTGTTGCAGATGTTCATGGGCGAGAAATTTGGCCGCGATCCTATCTGGGAAGGTCATCTCGCAACCGAAATAGGACAAGCGCGAATTGGGGTCGATGCGGTGCTGTACGAGGCGCGATTGCCGCTTCGGCAGATGATGAGTCTGAATGTCGGGGACACTTTGATGCTCGAACTCAAGCCTGAAGCGATGGTGACGGTTCGATGCGGGGACATCACACTCACCGAAGGTCGCATGGGTCGCGTTGGAGACCGCGTCGCCGTTCGAGTCGCGAAACCACTGCGCAAACCGCGAACGACATTTGCCATGTTTGAAAAGGCCGACGAGACAACCACCCCAATGGAGGTACCGTGAGTTACCATTACGGCTTCCTGGTCGAGACGATGGTCTCGATCCTGCTTTTGCTCACGATCCTGTATTGCGTTCGGCTCAATAAGCAACTTCGTCTGCTCAAATCCGATGAACAGTCTTTGCGTGCGACGATTTCGGAGCTTATGACGGCCACTGAAATCGCCGATCGCGCCATCGCTGGCTTGAAGTCAACGATGCACGAGGGAGAGCACGCTTTGACAGAACGCCTGGATCGGGGCGAACTCCTCACTGCCGAACTCGACCGTCATATTCGCGCGGGCAACGAGTTACTCGCCCGTCTTGTCCGCATCGCCGGCGTCTCGCGACCGGCCGGAGAAACGCCCGCAGTCCAGGATGCCAAGGCGGTCGCTGCGGCCGCGCAGGCCTTCGCCGACCGCACGCGCTCGCGCGTAAGCAGCCACGCGGCATGAACAGACTGGCTCGCGATTTCCGGCTTATTCCGGTCGTGCTGTTCGCCACGATCAGCCTGCTCACGCTGAAAGTGTCGGGTCTGGTTTTCGACGGCGGTTATACTCTCGCTGAGCGGATGCAGGCGCGTTATAGCGACACCATGCGGATCACTACGCGAGATAGCGTGCCCGAATATCCCAAGATCATCATTGCGGACAAACAGGGCAAATTCGACACGCCGGGGCGGCAGCAACCCTGGGCACAGGAAATGTTCAACTTTAGCGACAACAGAAGTGTTGGAGCCAAAAACAATGACATCACCGGTTCTACCGGCGCCGAAGAAAAGCCGAGCGACCCGGCCCTGAAGGTAAGTGACAAGCCGCCCGACCCGCCGAAGCTTGAAGTCGCGGGCGCTGCAATCCCGCTAGAGCCTGGCCGCATCGCCTCGCCTGGGGAGCGTGCAGTTCTTGAGCGCCTCCAATCACGCCGGCAAGAACTCGAAACGCGCAATCGTGAACTCGAAATGCGCGAAAGTCTGCTCAAGGCGGCCGAAAAGCGGCTGGATGAGAAGTTCACTGAACTCAAAGATACAGAGGGTCGTATCAATACCGCGATGGGCACCCGCGATCAGATGGAAGCCCAGCGCTTTAAAGGCATCGTATCGATGTACGAAAATATGAAGGCAAAGGAAGCCGCTCGTATATTCGAACGCCTGGATCTGAAAATCCTCGTCGACGTCTCCACCCAGATCAATCCCCGAAAGATGTCGGAAATTCTTGCACAAATGTCGCCGGATTCGGCCGAACGTTTGACAGTAGAGCTCGCCAACCGCGCAACCCCCCAGCCGAAAACGCAAAATCCGGACCAGTTGCCCAAGATTGAGGGCAAGCAGACCGCCAACTGACCGCGACGGTTAACGCGACATTAAACGCCCAACCGTACGCTGTCGTGACCGGTATTTTCGCTGGCTGGAACGGCCTTATGGCGGCTTTGTCATTCAAGTTGGGGTGGGCGTTTGCGCGCAAATTTGCGCAATGCCCGTCATGGGCGCGATCCGTCGCCACCGCGGCACTTATAAAAACCGCCTTCATGATATCGTTCGGCCTCGCGTTGATCTCCGCAGTCCGCGCGGATGAGCCGATAAAGGGCGAAGTCAAAGCGGTTACCGACGCCGGCTACCTGCGGCTGTTGTTTCACTTTGACGAGGCGGTCGAAGCAACAACGCGCGTTTCCGGAGCAATTGTCATTATCAATTTCAATAAACCGGTGGCCGTCGCTATCGAAAAGCTCAATGTCAATGCTCCTGAATATATAAGCGCCGCGCGCCGCGACCCTGACGGAAGTGCAATCCGCATTGCGTTGTTGCGGCCAGTGAAGGTGAACACGATCGTCGCGGCTGAACGGCTTTATGTCGATCTCTTGCCTGAAAGCTGGAAAGGCCCGATGCCGGGTATTCCGCAAGAAGTGGTCGACGAGCTTGTGCGCCGTGCGCGCGATGCCGAACGTCAATTGCACCAGCAACGCGCCGCAGAGAAACAGAAAAAGCCGCCGATGGTTCGGGTCAAGGTCGCGACCCAGCCGACCTTCATCCGTTACGTCTTTACAATGCCCGGAACGGTCAATGTCGTGCCGGAACGCGCCGATGGACGGCTGACGCTCAATTTCGACCAGCAGGTTGTGTGGGATCTGGCCGACGCCAAAGCGTCGCTGCCGTCGACATTGAAGTCGATTGAAGCGGAGGTCGATTTCGACGCAGTCGCTGTTGTCTTTACACTTAACGGGACGCCTGACGTTCGCGCGTTCCGGGAAGATCGCAGCATTGTGGTCGATATCGGTCTCGACGGTGCGAAACAGAAGCAATCGGAGGAGGGCGGTGGCGCGGCTGCGAAGAAAGTCGCAACACCGGGAGGCGCCACGCAGATCGTGTCGCCCGAAACTGTTCCGGCGAAAAATGCACCAGCGCCAACTGATCTGCCAAAGGCTCTGCCGAAGCAAAGTGAGGCAGACCTGCCACGCATAGCGCCGTCGACAGCGCCCCCGGCCGCAATCCCTGCCAGGAAAGAAGCCGCGCAAACGCAGCCCGAACCCGTTGCCTCTCCTGCGC